>NZ_GL622183.1:448703-628091 GCF_000185265.1 Streptococcus oralis ATCC 49296
CCGCCTTTGTCAAGGACTTTTTTAGTGAATTTAATTTTTTCTTTTCTTCACTAACTTAACTACTGCTTCTGTTCGTGCAGTGTGGGGAAACATATCGACTGACTGGATATACTGGAGATCATAAACTTTTACCAGTTTAACCAAATCTCGTGCCAAGGTCGAAACATTGCAGGATACATAGACCATTTTGTCTGGAACATAGGTCAGTATGGTATCCAGTAGCTTATCATCTAAACCTGTACGAGGAGGGTCGACTATCAAGGCATCCGGTCGGTAGCCATCACATTAGAACATAAAAAGAGAGGTTGAACCTCTCTAAATTTATTTTTCTTCACTCATTTTTGATTTTACTTCATCATAAGATAGTGCATGGGATTCCTCTTCTACGGTATCAGGCATTTTTCCTGTCTCGTAAAGAGATTTAATTTGAGTACTATCCAATGTTTCGTATTTCAACAATGCTTCTGCAATCAGTTTGTGGGTTTCACGATTTGATTGGATAATTTCAGCAGCTTTGTTTCGTGCCTCATTTAATAATGAACGAACTTCCTCATCTATCTCATAGGCTGTTTGCTCTGAAATTGATTTTTGAGGACTTTGTGCACCAAACATAGCATGATTACCTTCGTATTGAACTGGGCCAAGTTTTTCACTCATACCGTATTCAGTGACCATTGCACGCGCCATCTGAGTAGCTTGTTCAAAGTCATTTGAAGCTCCTGTCGTTTGGACATTAAAAATAATCTCTTCAGCTACACGACCACCCATCAAACCTGCCAATTGCTCTTTCATGTCTTCTTTAGATAGAAGCATTTGATCCTCTTTCGGAAGTGCAATCATGTAGCCACCTGCACGTCCACGTGGTACAATGGTAACTTTATGAACAACACGGGCATTTGACAAGACTAAACCAACAATGGTATGTCCAGCCTCATGATAAGCAACCAATTCACGTTCTCTTTGTGATACTGTTTTATCTTTCTTAGATGGTCCAGCAATCACTCTGTCCTCTGCCTCATCAATATCTGAAGCATCAATGATTGATTTGTTGCGACGAGCAGCAACTAATGCCGCTTCATTTAGAACATTTTCTAAGTCAGCTCCCACAAATCCTGGGGTTTGTTGGGCAACTAGTTTCAAATCAACATCGTCTGCCAGAGGTTTATTTTTAGCATGAACTTTCAAGATTGCTTCACGACCTTTAACATCAGGGCGACCAACTAAGACTTTTCTATCAAAACGTCCTGGACGGAGAAGAGCTGGATCTAGAACATCTGAACGGTTCGTCGCAGCGATAACGATGATTCCTTCATTTCCCTCAAAACCATCCATCTCAATCAAGAGTTGGTTCAAGGTTTGTTCACGTTCATCATTTCCTCCACCAAGACCGACACCACGTTGGCGACCAACGGCATCAATTTCATCGATAAAGATGATGGCTGGCGCTGCTTTTTTTGCATCCTCAAAAAGAGAACGAACACGGCTTGCACCAACTCCGACAAACATTTCTACAAAGTCAGAACCTGAGATACTAAAGAATGGAACTCCTGCTTCTCCAGCAACTGCCTTAGCAAGTAAGGTCTTACCTGTTCCCGGAGGTCCCTCTAAAAGAACACCTGCAGGAATACGCGCACCAAGTTTTGTAAATCGTTTTGGATCTTTTAGAAATTCAACAACTTCTACTAATTCTTGTTTTTCTTCCTCGGCACCAGCAACATCCGAGAAACGTACCTTGATATCTTCTTTGTTTGCAGCTTTAGCCTTGCTACGTCCAAAACTCATTGGATTTCGGCCACTATTTCCTCCCATATTTCCCATCATAGAGAATAGGAAGAAGAAAAGAATAGCAAATGGCACAACAGAGACAAGGATATTGATCCACATACCGCTTGAACTCTCATGTTTGACTGTTACTTCTGCCTGATGTTCCGAAGCAATTTTTTGCAATTCTGAAACTGTTGAATCAGACGGAAGAATAGTACTTGAGAATCTTTCTACTGTTGTAGCTGTAGGAGTGAAAAATTGAATTCCTGTTTCTTCTTTACTAGTCTTAGGATTTTTATAAACACCAGACACTTCAATGATGCTACCATTTGGCTGATAGGTTAATTCTTTTACATTGTCTGCTGTAATTTCTTTTACCAGTTCTGTATAGTTAATTTTTTCGCTTCGTCCAGCAGTATTTCCAGAGTAAAAATACTGGAATCCTGTCACTAGGAAGAAGATAATTAACAAGTAGAGAAATGGGTTTCTAACTAAACCATTATTTTGTTTTTTCATTAAAGATAAATCTTTCTAATTTGAATAAACTTCTTCTTTCAATACTCCAACATAAGGAAGGTTACGATAATTTTCTTTATAGTCCAAACCATAACCTACTACAAACTCATTTGGAATAGTAAAACAAGTATAATCCGCTTCAATTTCAACAACACGTCCCTCTGGTTTGTCTAACAAAGTCGCGATTTTAACAGAAGCTGCTTCTCTTGCAATAAACATATCTCTCAAACTCTTCAAAGTTTGACCTGTATCAATGATATCCTCTACAAATAAAACATGTCTTCCTTTGATATCTTGAGTCACGTCTTGCTTGATATTGATGACACCACTACTTGCTGTTCCACCATGGTAACTAGATACCATCATGAAGTCCATCTCAATATGCGTATCAATATGTTTGACCAATTCAGCCATAAAAGGAATAGATCCTTTCAGAATTCCAATAAGAATTGGATTTTTCCCCTCATATTCTTTTGTTAGTTGCGCACCTAGCTTTTTAGCTGCTTCTGTAATTTCATCATGTGAAACGAGGATTTTTTTAATATCGTGTTCTAACATCTTTTTACCTATCTATTTTTTCTATATAAATTACAGTGTTCATTATATCATTTTTCGTGTTTTTACTCAAATCACTGGTCGCAATTCCTGAAATTGAGACAATTTCTCCAAATTGCTCAATAATAGGGGTTGTTTTTCGTTTTTCAATAGGGATTTTTAAATCTATAAATAAGCGTCTCAGTTTCTTTCGATGACCATTCAGGATAATAACATCACCAGGTTTTCGACATCTAATATGTACAGATGTTTCTCGTGAAACCGTTACTTTTTGAACAAAATCCCCTTCAATAGGGATACCAAAGGAAAATAAATAGCCCATATATCGAACTTGATTTTGATAGTGTAACACAAGTTCATCTTCCTTTTCATCGGCCTGAGGACTGATTTTACAAACTCGAAAATTCTGATACTCTTTTATCAATTCATAGCCATTTTTAAGAGAATGACGATACTGGCTTTTCGTTGTTAAAATCTGTCGAACTTCAGCAAACTGAGCCTTTGTCAGATTTAAGTCTGGAAATTGATTAAGATAGTTCTGGAGCAAGATTCCTTGAGTTTGTTGAGAGTATGAAAATAGCTCATTCAAATCTTCCACATCAATTTTTTTCGAAAGTTCCGTTATTGTTGCTTGGTAATCTGAAATTTCCCTTCCTAAATCTAAAAGGGCGGATTTAAGACGAGGATTTTCTTTTTCAAGCTCTGGTAAATACCTATTTCGAATGCGATTGCGAAAATAGGTATTTTCCTGATTTGTTTGATCTTCAAAATGAACAATTGGTGGAAAATCCTTTTTATGAAAATGCAACAAGGGACGAATGATTTCAATTCCATCAACTACTTGACTTTCTTTTATTCCTGTTAAATAACGGAGCCGACTTCCTCGAATCAAGCGCATCAAAATCGTTTCAACTTGATCATCTGCATGGTGGGCAGTGACCAAGGCAGTTGCTCCAACCTCTTTCATGATTTTCCTAAAAAAATCATAACGAAACTCTCGAGCACGCGCTTCTGAAAAGTCTCCTGAAAAGCTTGTGATATAAATAGGAAGTTCAGCTGCATCAGCTAACTTCCTTAGTTCATTTTCCTCCCAATCAGACTCACTTCTCTGCTTATGATTGACATGTGCTAAAATCAACTCAATTCCCAACTCATTTTGATAAGTAGACAATAGATGGAATAAAAACATTGAATCCAGTCCGCCAGACAAAGCTAACACGACTTTCGAATGTTTTTTGAAATACTCTTTTCGGAGAAAATGATTTAAAAAATCCTGGTCCCTCATTTTAGAACCTCATAGACATCCTTGGCTATCTTAGCAATGGTGTCATAGTCAGAATTTTGGGTAAAAATGGAAAGAACGAAAGGAGGATCCGTATAGACAATGGCAGTGTCATGTTTAAACTCATCGGCATCTCCAATTTTATGAGCTACCTTAACCGAAACACCTTTTGCGATTCGTTGGTTGTCAAAATCAGTCTTACCTAGAGACTCTAAGACAAAACCATTCTGATTATAAATAGCTTCCATGACTTTTCCAGCCATTTTTGAAGAAGTTAGTTTATCATTCACATCCCAATCTTCGCCCATAATGGTGGACATTTTTTCTTTGAAAGCCCCGTCAGATTGATTGGTCACGTAATAACCTAAAATATTATGAGCAACATTATCAGACTCTTTTGTTACCTTGGTAATTAACTGTTGAAGACTGTATTCTTTGTTATCTTCTTTTTTAGGTAAGCTACCACTACCTTCTGGTTTATAGGACCCAGGGAAACTATTTACTTCTGAGATATACTTGAAGCTACTGTCTAACGTATACTCTCCTTGATTTATCTTATCTTGAGCATAATAAAGATAGGCTAGTTTCAAGATGCTAGCTGCATAAAGTTTGCTGTCTTCATTCACCCCAGCCTCTTTACCTGTACTCAGTTGTTTAACATAAATAGAATAATTTTCATTCTGATAGTTGTTTGATAAAACTTCTTGAACCTTCTGGATGCGATTGTCTTCTTCTGAGGTGAGCTCTTTTGATACCCACCCAACTTGATCAATATGAAGAAATTCTTGTCCCTCAGCAAAGAGAGTTCTATCCACCGTTACGCGTTGATAGGGAGAGAGGGATGAAGAAATTTCTTTCGCATCATAGGGGCTGTTATAGATAACAAACCCTGGCTCCAACCATACTTGTCTATTTTGAGTTTGAACTTGACTTTGATCATAGATTAAACGCTTATCTGCAAGGATAAACTGGTGATTATCTAATTTAAAAACAGGAACACCTTGTCTATTCAAACGCCATTCTACTATTTTAAAGGTGGTTCCAGGAGTCAATTTACCAGACTCTTTAACAAGATCCTCATTAGCATAGACGGCTGTTTCTCCATATACCATTGGGGATTCCAGAGTTTCTTTATAGTAGAATCCATAATCAGACTCAGTTAGATAATAAATTTCTTGCGAAGAGTAAGGAAGCTGTTTTTCTGTGCTAACTACTCTTGAGGTTATGATAAAAGCAGGTAGCAATAAAACTACTAAGAACTTACGCATTCTTCTCTTCCCTTTCTTCTTGTAATCGTAATAAATGGTTTTTAGCTGCCAATTCCTCTAATTTTTCATCTGATAAACTTAAAAATTGCTCAACAACTTCCAATAAATTTTCCATGACATTACCTCGGAAGCAAATCAGGAATTGTGTAAATTGCTTCTCGTTTCTTTGAGTAATAGTACTTGGCGCGTGCGTATTTTGCTACATAGTCTTCATCTTTTAACTTTGCAGCAAAAGCAGATTCCTTATCCTTTTCGTCACTAAGAGTTTGGTACTGCTCTTTCAACTCTGTTAATTGCTGACGGCGTTGCAGTAACTGATCATATCTTTGGGCCAAGTTATAAGTTGGTAAAATAAACAACAAAATCATCAAAATAAGGACCCAACCCATGAAACGATTTCGTTTTTGTCTCTCCTTCATCAGGTAACGACGACGTTGATGTTCATTTTGAATAAAAGAATTATTCATCTGTACAATATTTCTAGACATTTTCTTCTACCCGTGTTTCACTGAGAATTTCATACATGCCTGCTGCATCTTCTTTTTTCGTACTATCTTTCATCTCTAGTACTTTAACAAGCAACAACTTATTTCCAAAGCGAATTTCAATTTGGTCATCAACTTTTAAATCCGTTGAACTTTTGGCCAAAATTCCATTCACTTTAATTCTACCTTTATCTGCTACTTCTTTTGCGACTGTGCGACGCTTAATAATTCGTGATACTTTTAAATACTTGTCTAATCTCATTTTTATTACCTCAAATTATTATTGTACCATTTTTATCCTTTTTATAGAAGAAAAATGTTAAATGGGATTTGCTTCCTTTGATTCTTTTATCTCTAATAAACTTTCTCCAAAAATCAGCAAACCTTCTAAAATTTCATAATCCTTCTTGTTTCGGACATCGAATACAACTTCCATTAATCCCTTATTCTCAGCTATGGCTGCTTTTAAGTTCGTTGCGGATAAGGCTTTAAAATAATCTTGAGCCAAGAATAGTCGTTGAGTGACTTTTTCAAATTGAACTGTAATCTTATTTTCTTTTCTTTCCACACGTTCTACAAATACCTTGTCAAAATATGACTTAACCAAACCAATCTCTAAAAGGTATGCTACTACGTCTGGGTATTCTCCAAAGCGGTCCATCAACTCTTCTTGTAGTTCTTCATAGTTGACACGATTGTCAATTTGACGAATTTTCTTGTAAATTTCAATCTTATGTCGTTGGTCAGAAATATAAGTGTCAGGAAGATAAGCATCAATTTGTAAAATCAACTCAGCATTTCCTTTGATTCTTTTATTCCCATTACCGTTCCGTTTAGCAATAGCTTCCTCTAATAACTGTGAATACAATTCAAAACCAACAGAATCAATGAAACCAGACTGCGATTTTCCTAGGAGATTTCCTGCTCCACGAATCGAAAGATCTCGCATCGCAATCTTAAATCCAGAGCCCAATTCTGTAAATCCCTTAATCGCTTCTAATCTCTTCTCAGAAACTTCACTAATTGATTTTTCTGGACGATACATGAGATAAGCATAAGCAATACGATTACTACGACCGACTCTTCCTCTTAATTGATACAAGGTTGACAAGCCCATATGGTCTGCATTTTCAATAAATAAGGTATTGGCATTTGGAATGTCTACCCCTGTCTCAATAATAGTAGTTGTCACCAAAATATCATACTGACCTTCAATGAAATCAAGTAGAGTATTTTCCAACTGAATTTCACTCATTTGTCCATGAACATACCCAATCGAAGCCTCTGGAATCAACTCCTGTAATTCCGAAACCTTCTGGTCAATCGTGTCAACCTTATTGTAAAGATAGTAAATTTGACCTCCACGCTCCATTTCACGCAAGACAGCATCACGAATGACACTATCATTCTTCTCCAATACATAGGTTTGAACAGGATAGCGATTGGTTGGAGGAGTTTCAATAACAGACAAATCTCGGATTCCCAGCATAGACATGTGGAGAGTACGAGGGATTGGTGTTGCTGTTAAGGTTAGGACATCTACTTGTTTTTTTAGTTCTTTCAAAGTTTCCTTATGCTTAACACCGAATCGCTGTTCCTCATCAATAATCATCAAGCCCAAATCAGAAAACACAACATCTTTTGACAAAACACGATGCGTTCCAATCAAAATATCGACTTGGCCATTCTTTAATTTTTCAAGTGTCTCTGCCTGTTCTTTTTTACTTCTAAAGCGACTCAACACATCGATATTAACAGCAAAATTTTGAAATCGTTCCTTAAAATTCGTATAGTGTTGTTGTGCTAAAACTGTTGTCGGAACTAGAACGACAACCTGTTTGTGATCATTGACTGCCTTAAAAGCTGCACGCATTGCAACTTCAGTCTTCCCAAAACCAACATCCCCAACTAAAAGTCGATCCATGGGGTGAGAATCCTGCATATCTCTCTTGATTTCCTCAATACTACGAAGTTGATCATCCGTTTCAACGTAAGGGAAAGCATCATCAAAAGCATGTTGATCATCATCATCAGCTGAGAACGCAAAACCCTTCAACTGACTACGCTCAGAATAAAGCTTGATTAAATCGTCAGCTATATCCTCTACTTGGTTCTTAACTTTTTGCTTGGCCTTTTTGAAATGACCATCATTTAATTTATTAAGTTTTGGCGCTTTCCCATCACTTGAAACATATTTGGACAGTAACTGAATCTGCTCTACTGGGATGGAGATTTGGTCACCATTTTGATACTGTACACTGACATAATCACGGTGAATACCTTGGATTTCAATTGTTTCGATTCCTAGATATTGACCAATTCCATGGATATGGTGAACAACGTAGTCCCCTTTTTCAAGTTCATTATAATCTTTTAATCGCTCTGCATTTGAAGCATGTTGTCTTCTAAACCGACGTTTTAATTTCTTTTGAAAAATCTCATGTTCAGTAATCAAGAGAATTTTTTCATCTACAAAATGAAAACCATGTCTTAGATTACCCTCAATCAAGTTTACAGATTCTTTACAGATACTTGACTTATCTTTGGAATCCAATTTGATCTGGTATTCCTCTAAAACATCTTCTAATGTTTTACTGCCCATTGAATTGCTAGACTGCAAAACAATGGTGTAGTCCATTTTTTTGTATCGCTCAATTTCTTCTTTTAAAAATGAAAATTGATTGAAAAACTCTTGCATTGGGTATTGATTAAATTGATAAATGTGATCAAACTTGAGGTTTCCTAAGCCCTTTTGCAGATTAGAGAAAAAGGTAACTGGACTTTGTTTTTTATAGGTTTGCTCTGTATCTGCAAAATACTGCATCTCGGAAAATGATTTACCATTCTGTAAATCTTCTGTAAAGTATTGCGCTAATTCTCTTTCAAAGGCTTCATACTGATTCATCAATTTTTGATAGTCATCAAAGAATACTGGTGTATCTTTTTCAATATAATCAAATACAGTCCATGCTTTATCGTAACATAAGGACAAAAACTTTCGACTATCTGAATGTACTTGTTTTTGATGAAAACTTGACAAAATATCTTCCAAATATGATTTTAAAATTGGTGATAGAGTCTTTGAAATTTGCTTTTCTAAAGCTGACTGTCCTCGTTGATAATCTTTTTCTCTCAAAAGTATGTCGCTAGCTGGAAAGATAGTGAGGTTTGTCTGATTTTCTTTCGATAATTGTGTTTCGACTTCAAAAGTACGAATACCATCTACTTCATCGCCAAAAAACTCGATTCGGAAAGGTTCTAACTGAGACATCTCAAAAATATCTAAAATGTCTCCTCGAATACTAAACTCACCTTGTGTCTGTACTTGAGTAACTTTTCGATATCCAATTTCCTTTAACCGGTGAAGTAGCTCGTGTTGGTCATATTCTTCACCAACTGCAATTTTTATAGTACTTTCTTTAAATCTAGTCGGAGAGGGTAAAATTAACCGACTCGCTGCAATATTACAAACTAAAATCCCTTTCTTAGACGGATCACTCAAAAAACGCAAGGCCTCAACCCGCGAAATGATTTTTTCTTGCGAAGACATCAAAAACTCTACCATAGGAGAGTCATCAACCAAAAATGGATAGACAAGTTCCTCTCCTAAGAGAGAAAGAAGATCACTGATAATTCGTTCTGCTTCTCCATAAGTTGAAGTCAGTAACACAATCTTATTTTCTTTTTCTAGACTGCTTGCAATTGCAAGAGCCTTGGTAGAAGTTGATAAACCAAGTATTAGTTGTCTTTTCTTATCTATCAGATTTTGATGCCATTTTTTTATCTGGTCATTTTCTGAGAATAAATCTAATAAAGTCACCATTTAGCCGTTATACCTCTGCATTGTTTTCTCAAAGTTTTTCTCTTGTAAATAGTAGTTTACAGCATCGTCAACCTTGTCAATAGACTGTAAAATACCCACATAGTCATCCTGATCAAACTTACTTAAAACATGGTGAACCACTGACATGCCTTTTTTAGGTCTTCCAATACCTATTTTAACACGGTTAAATACCTGAGTCCCTATATGTTGAATAATAGACTTGATACCATTATGCCCACCTGCTGATCCCTTTGCTCTTAAACGAATTTTCCCGACTTCCATGTCAAGATCGTCGTAAATAACGAGTAAATCTTCAATATCCAAACCATAGTAAGTCAATAAAGCATGAACCGCTTTTCCACTTTCATTCATAAATGTTGTTGGTTTGACGAGATAAATTTTTTCTCCATTGAAGGAAAAAGATGCTAGATCAGCTTGAAATATCTTGTCATGTGTAAAGGTGACATTTTGTTTTTTAGCTAGTTGGTCAATCAACATAAATCCAACGTTGTGCTTGGTTTCAAAATATTTATCCCCTGGATTTCCTAATCCAACAAGTAATTTAGTCATTTATTTTCCTTTCAAAAGCCAAAAGGGTTGGAATTTTTTTCCAACCTAATTAACACTATTTATTAAATGTTATTAAACGTTAAAGCGGAATTCCATGATATCGCCATCTTGAACGATATATTCTTTTCCTTCTTCACGCAAGCGCCCAGCTTCTTTTACAGCCTTTTCAGATCCATATTTCACTAGATCCTCATATGACATGGTGACTGCACGAATAAAACCTTTTTCAAAGTCTGAGTGGATAATACCAGCTGCTTGAGGAGCTTTCATCCCTCGCTTAAAGGTCCAAGCACGGACTTCTTTTTCACCAGCTGTGAAGTAAGTTCCAAGCCCAAGCAAGTGATATGCTGCACGAGTCAACTTGTCAACGCCTGATTCTGTCAACCCAAGTGCTTCAAGAAACTCTTGCTTATCCTCATCGTCTAACTCAGAAATTTCTTCCTCAGCACGCGCGGAAATAACTACTACCTCAGCATTTTCTGTCGCTGCGAATTCACGAATTTGCTTCACATATTCGATAGAATCTGGATCTGAAACTACATCCTCATCCACATTAGCAACATAAAGAACTGGTTTAGTGGTTAAAAGGAAGAGACCTTTGACTACTTTTTGCTCTTCATCTGTAAATTCAATAGTACGTGCTGATTTTCCATCTTCAAGAACTGGTTTGATTTTTTGAAGAACGTTAAACTCTGCTACTGATTCTTTATCTTTTTGCGTACGTGCCATCTTTTCTACACGCGCATAGCGTTTATTAACTGATTCTAAGTCAGCAAGAATCAATTCTAGGTTAATGGTATCAATATCTGCAAGTGGATCCACAAAGGCGTCTTCACGTCCTTGCTCGCGCATCACATTTTCATCATCAAAAGCACGAACTACGTGAACAATCGCGTCTACTTCACGGATATTGGCCAAGAATTTATTACCTAGACCTTCTCCTTTTGAAGCTCCTTTTACAATCCCTGCAATATCTGTAAACTCAAAGGTTGTTGGAACTGTCTTTTTAGGAGTAATCATTTCCGTTAGTTTTTGTAGGCGTTCATCTGGAACTTCCACCATCCCAACGTTTGGATCAATAGTCGCAAATGGGTAGTTTGCCGCCTCTGCTCCTGCTTTTGTAATTGCATTAAAAAGGGTTGATTTACCAACGTTTGGCAAACCAACGATACCTGCTGTTAAAGCCATAGTTTCTCATTCTCCGTTCTCATTTCAATCCCTAACATTATAACACAAAAAGGGAAAACTTGCTAACCCTCTAACTAAGAGTTCTTAGTCAATAATCTTATTCATTTTTCGTTCAAAATCATAGCGACTCATCATAACAAGGTGGTCACAATTGCTACACTTTATTTTGATATCTGCCCCTACACGGGTGATTTCCCAACGATTAGCTTTTTTTCCTGTTGACTTAATTATACAAGCATGAGGTTTTTTCATCTCAACAAAATTTCCAACTTGATACATACTACTCTCCTTTTCTTTTTTGATTATATCATAAAAGAGGCGAGCCAGGCTCAACCTCTTTCACTTAATTTGTTCGAACTGGTGTAATGAGCTGCATGAAGTCTTCGTCAGTATCTGCTGGTACAAGAGTAAATGGACGAACTGCTGAGATAAAGCTAATAGTAACCTTTTCGCTATTTAAAGCCTTGAGGGAATCAATCAAGTAAGTTGGGTTGAAACTAATAGTCAAATCATCCCCGGTCACCTGCTCCGTATCGATTTCTTCGTTTACTTTACCAACTTCAGGAGAGTGAACATGAGCACTAACAACCCCACCTTTAATTTCAAGCTTCACAGTACCATTTTGAGTCGCACTTGATAAGAGGCGAGCACGCTCCATAGATTGACGCAAATTAACCACATCAAAAGTAATTGTAGTGTTAAAGTCTGTTGGAATCAAGCGATCTGTATCAGGATAATTACCTTCTAGGAGACGAGTGTAAAAGCTAATATTTTCGCTTCTAAAGAGGATTTGATTATTTGCAAAGAAAATCTCTACAGTTTCAATATCATCTGTAAATACCGCTGAAAATTCGCGTAGAGAACGACTAGGAATTACTACATCGAAATCATCACCATTTTTTTCAAGAGTCAATTTCTTTTGACTAAGGCGGTGTGAGTCTGTCGCAACTGTTTTTAGTTCTTTGTGTTGGCTCAATACAAAGTGAACACCTGTTAAGATTGGGCGACTTTCTTGCGTACTTGCAGCAAAAGCTGTCTCATTGATAATTTTCTTGAGTAGTTTGGTTTCAAGAACCAAAGGTGTGCTTGCTGAAATTTCTTGAATACGTGGGTACTGTTCGCTATCTTTTCCTTTTAGGGTAATTTCTGATTTGCCACTGGTTAAGACAATTTGTTTTTGTTCAATCTCTTTGAAATCTAGCGTTACATCTGGAAGACTGGATACAACATTGATAAAGAAAGAGGCTTCAAGAAGAATCGAACCTAAGGAAGTAATCAAAAGACCAGCATCTTCATTTTTTTGAGAAATGAAATTTTCAATGGAGATTTGCCCATTTGATCCAATTAAAGTAATCCCTTCATTGGTAACATCAATTTTGATTGTTGATAAAATTGGAATAGCATTTTTAGAGCTTATAGCTCGTTTTGTAGTATTTAAGGCCTGTAGAAATAAATTTTTATTAATTGAAAAATGAATCATGGATTCTCCTTTATTTATTTTTAGTATTAGAAAGTTAATAGTAATAATAGAGTGTGTGAATTCTGTGGAAAAACTGATTTCTATTTAGTAAATTCAAGCTTCTTAGCTGTTTAAAAAATGTGGATAAAAAAGATAAGAAAGGAAAACTTATCCATAAGCTACTTAATTTTCTTTTTGATTGCTTCTATTTCTAAACGTAAATTATCGTCTTCGTCAATCAATGATTTGATTTTAGCATGGGCATGAATCACGGTGGTGTGATCCTTTCCGCCAAATTCTTTTCCGATTTTTGGAAGACTGTTATCTGTCAGTTCTCTAGCTAGATACATGGCAACCTGACGTGCTAAAACGATGTTTTGAACTCGTCTCGTCCCCTTCATTTCTTTGACACTCACTCCATAAAAATTACCAACTTCAGTTTGGATTTTCTCAATTGGAATAACAAGTATCTGGCGAGCGTCTTGCTTACGTGCTCTAATAGCTTCCGCAGCAATATCAATAGTAATATCCTTAATCTTCTTCACTCTGGCAATTAAAGTGATATCGTTGATTGCTCCTTCTAATTCTCGAACATTTGAATCAAATTGGCCAGCCAAGTACTCTAGAGTATCACTTTGGAAATGGTAATCCAAGTGCTCTGTTTTACTTTGAAGAATGGCGATACGTGTCTCAAAGTCAGGAGGAGTGATATTTTGCGTCAATCCCCAGCTAAAGCGTGTGACAAGTCTCTCTTCAAGTCCTTCTAGGTGTTTAGGACTTCGATCACTGGTTAGGACAATCTGTTTCTGCTTATCATGAAGAGCATTGAAGGTATTGAAAAATTCTTCCTGGGTCGCGACTTTTTTGCCACTGAGAGATTGGATATCATCGATCAATAAGAGATCAAGGCTACGGTAAGTCTTTTTGAACTTTTCCATTTCCCCAAGTCGCAAGTGTTCAAGAAAGTCATTGATAAAGCTCTCGGCAGGAATGTACTTGACACGCGCATCAGGAATATTTTTCAAAATCTCATTTCCAATCGCATTGAGTAAGTGAGTCTTTCCAAGACCAGGTCCTCCATAGATGAAAAGAGGATTATAGGTCAGAGCTAAATCTTCAGATACTGCTAGTGCAGCAGACACCGCCCAAACATTCCCATCACCTTGAATAAAGTTATCAAAGGTATATTTTTCTTTTAACCCTGTTTCAGAATAGGGAATCGTTGGTAGTGCAGGTGTGTAATCGTAAGTAGAGATACTATTCGTATCATTTACTTGAGGAGATTCTGTACTCTGAGGTTTAGTGAAAATATAGTGAGGTTTGATTTCAGAATCATAAATTTCAAAACCAGCAGCAATGATAATATCTTTTAATTGCTTTTCCCACACCATTTCCATCTCTGATCTCGGTAGAAATATAGTAGCTGTGTTTTCTTCTACTTTGATGAGTTCAGCAGGTGTAGCATAGAAATCATACATAGATCGTGTCAATCTTTCTTGAGCAAATTCTAAAATACGATTCCAAAATTGCTTTTCTTTCAACTAATTTTCCTCCTTTACTATGATTTTAGTAGTTTAGTGCTAGACTTATTTTACCATAGATAGTAGGATTTTTCCACAGATTGGGGAAAAGAATCCACAATGTTAGTAGTATTTATCCACAGGTTGGGGATAAATAGAAAAATCCTTGATTTATTAGGCTTTTTGATAAAAAAATTGGTGGATAAATTTGTGGGTTGAGAAAATAAAAGAACAGCCTTATTTCAGGCTGTTAATAATTCTATCGTATTCTTCTTGACTTGAAAAGGAGATAATAATCTTTCCAGTATCTTTTTTTGAAAGTTTAATTTCTACACTTAAACCGAGTAGTTTTTTTAATTTATCTTCTTCGTCTTTGATGAAAGAATCACTTTTTTTTTGCTTCTTTTGTTTTTTCTCTGTAAGAAGTACTTCTAACTTTCTCACAGAAATATCTTCATTTTTGATTAGTTGGAAGAAATAGTCTTGCTGCTCTTTGTCCAAACCAACTAGTGAACGTGCATGCGCTTGAGAAATTTTTCCATTTTCTACTTCAGCTAAGATATATTCTGGTAGGGAAAGCAAACGAATAAAATTAGTGATATAAGGACGAGATTTCCCCATTTTATCCGCTATCTCAGTGTGAGTAAATCCTTTTTCTACTAAAGATTCGTAGGCGCGTGCTTCTTCAACAGGATTTAAATTTTCTCTCTGCAAATTCTCAATGATTGACTGGATCATCATTTCCTGATCTGAGAGGTGCTTTACAACGGCTGGAATAGAAGTCAGACCAGCCAAGAGAGAAGCTCGATATCGTCTCTCTCCTGCAAGGATTTCATAACCAATTACAGGAGATTGACGAACGATGATTGGTTGGATGAGCCCATTTTCTTTAATTGACTGAGCTAATTCCTTTAGTTTATCTGCATCAAATTCTTTCCGAGGTTGGTAAGGATTCTTTTGTATTTCAGAGATAGAAATCATTTCAAATTTTTCCATGATTCTACACTAACATATCTTTTACTTTCTGTAAAGTTTTCTTTACACTGATGTCAATTAAGACTCTAAATCACCAGAATTCTTATCTAGTTTAATTGAGGTTGTTTCCTCCTTACCATTACGGTAGTAGGTTACTTTGATAGTATCTCCGATAGCATGATTGTAAAGAGCGTGTTGTAGGTCTGTTGATGAAGCAATCTCTTTGTCATCAACTTTGGTAATGACATCGTATTTTTGAAGATGTCCATTTGCTGGCATATTGTTTTGAACAGATCGAACAACTACACCTGAAGTGAGGCCACTTGGAATGTTAAGTTTTCTAAGATCACTAGCTCCAACATTTGACAGATTGACCATTTGAATTCCAAGAGCTGGACGAGTCACTTTACCATCACTTTCAAGCTGTTTAATGATATTTTGTGCATCGTTTGAAGGAATTGCAAAACCAAGACCTTCTACAGATGTTCCACCATTACTTGCAATTTTACTTGATGTAATACCAATTACTTGTCCTTGAATGTTTACAAGTGGACCACCAGAGTTACCAGGGTTAATGGCTGTATCTGTTTGAATGGCTTTTGTTGAAATAGCTTGACCATCTTCAGATTTTAGAGAAACATTTCGATTAAGACTTGAAATAATCCCCTGTGTAACTGTATTAGCATATTCTGAACCTAGAGGACTACCGATAGCAATCGCTGTTTCTCCAACACTAAGTTGACTTGAATCCCCAAATTCTGCTACTGTTGTAACTTTTTCTGAAGAAATTTTAACGACAGCAATATCAGAGAAGGTATCAGATCCGACAATTTCACCAGGAACCTTGGTACCATCTGCTAAGCGGATATCAACTTTTGAAGCTCCATTGATAACGTGAGTATTAGTTACAAGATAGGCATCTTTATCATCCTTTTTATAGATAACACCTGATCCCTCACTTGCGATTTGTTGATTGTCTGAATCAGAATTAGTGTCGTCAGCATTAAATACACTACTTTGTCTACTGCTAGAAGAAGAATAAGTAATGATTGAGACAACAGCATCCTTAACTTTATTTACTGCTTGAGTGGTTGAATTTTCATTCTTATAGGATGTTTGAGTGACAGTGCCAGAATTATTATTTGTAGCTTGATTTCCTTGTTTTTGATAAAGTTGTAATGTTACGAAACTTCCTAAGGCACCACTTAAAAATCCGATTAGAATGATTATTAGAACTTTAACTCCTTTTTTGTAAAATTTTTGTAAGTGTTTCATAAACGCCTCCGTTTGTTATTTATTTACTCAGATTATAAACCTATTAACTTAATCCAAACTTAAAAGCTTAAAGTTTTACACAAGTTGTGGATAACTCGCTTTATTCTGTGAATTTGCTAGAAATTTAGGATGATTTTTGTGTGTATAAGATGTGAAATGAAGTGTGGATATGATAGAATAGAAGAATGAAAATAAAAATTGTAACAGTAGGAAAATTAAAAGAAAAATACCTTAAAGATGGTATTGTTGAATATACCAAACGAATTTCACGTTTCGCCAAATTAGAAATGATTGAGCTCACTGATGAGAAGACACCTGACAAAGCCAGTGAATTAGAAAATCAAAAAATCTTGGAAACAGAAGGTGAAAGAATTCTTTCTAAGGTTGGAGAAAGAGAATTTGTCGTTGTACTAGCCATTGAAGGAAAAACACTCTCCTCAGAGGAATTTAGTAAGCAACTAGAGCAAGCTTCTATCAAAGGATACTCAACGCTTACTTTTATTATTGGAGGAAGTTTGGGTCTAGCTCCTGTTGTAAAAAATAGGGCCAATCTTTCTGTCAGTTTTGGACGTCTGACATTACCACATCAGTTAATGAGATTGGTTTTAGTTGAACAAATTTACCGTGCTTTTACAATTCAACAGGGTTCTCCTTACCACAAATAGAAGATTGACTTAGCTCTTGTTTTTTGATAGAATGGTCATGTTAGGTCTCATAGCTCAGCTGGATAGAGCATTCGCCTTCTAAGCGAACGGTCGCAGGTTCGAATCCTGCTGGGATCAATTTTAGATGCGAAGCTGGGATTTATCCCAGCTTTTTTCTTAAAAAAGTGCGTTTCAGGTGCAAAAATGTACAGTTGGGAAGAATTTTTTCTTACATGGTCTTCATTTTGTATAATAGGTGTGTAAGTTAACTTACAAGAAAAAATAATACAGGAGATTTCATTATGAAAAATACAGAAAAGTTGGAACAATTTAAAGAAGTAACAGAGGCAGAATTGCAGGAGATTCGAGGTGGAGATTGGAGAATTTCAGAAACAATTCGTAATCTTATTTTTCCAAGAAGAAAGTAATGAAATAAAGGTAGAGAGTAATGGATTTATTTGGATTAGGGATAGCTATTTTTTATTTTCTCATCATTAGCAAAAGTTATGAATGGATTTGTAAAATAAATAGAAAAGAACAAATTGCTTTTTTCTGTTACACATGCATCTCAGTTTTTATACTTGAAGAAATTATTACACTGGTATATTCTAATAGTTTTGCTTTGTCTAAATTTTTATTTCCTTTGGTTGTGTACCTTTATTTAAGAAAGTTAAAGAAGTCTGAAAAATACAAAGCTATTTTTATTAGTTTACTACTGTCTTTATTATATCACAGTACTCATACTTTTATATCCGTAACCTTATCTTCTATAACAGGAGATGAAGTAGTATTAAACTACAAAAGTACATTCCTTTTAGTAGTATTGTTGATGACTTATGTTTCTATTCTAATAATAATTCGTTATTTTCATCTGGATATTAAATATTTTGATAAAGATTATCTGTACCCTTTTTTAAAAAAAGTAATAGTTGCTTTTATTGGTTTGCATATCTTATTGTTTATTTCAGATATAGTAAGTACAACTCATCATTTAAATAGCTTCGGAAGTATTTTATCAACCATTGTTTTTATTTGCTTGTTATTGATTTTCTTTGCAATGAATTCTCACAAGGTTCAAATTGAAAAAGAGATTGCTCTAAAACAAAAGAAATTTGAACAAAAACATTTACAGACTTATACTGATGAAATTGTGGAGTTGTATAATGAAATTCGAGGTTTTCGTCATGACTATGCAGGGATGCTTGTCAGCATGCAAATGGCGATTGACAGTGGTGATTTACAAGAAATTAACAGGGTTTACAATGAAGTCCTAGTAAAAGCAAATCAGAAATTGAGATCAGAAAAATATACTTACTTTGATTTAAATAATATAGAAGACTCTGCTTTACGGAGTTTAATTGCTCAATCGATTGTCTATGCACGAAAAAATGATGTAGAGTTTACATTGGAAGTAAAGGATATCATTACTAGACTGTCAATAGATTTACTTGATCTTGTTCGTATCATGAGCATTTTATTAAACAATGCCGTTGAAGGTGCTGCAGATAGTTACTTGAAACAAATGGAAGTTGCAGTCATTAAAATGGATTTTGAAACAGTTATAGTTATCCAGAATTCATGCAAAATCACTATGACTCCTTCAGAGGATCTATTTGCCTTAGGTTTTTCTACCAAGGGAAGAAATAGAGGTTTAGGACTTAATAATGTCAAAGAGATCTTAGATAAGTATGACAACATTATCTTAGAAACTGAGATGGAAGACAACACATTCAGACAAATTATTAGATTTAAGAGGGAATTCGAATGAAAGTATTAATTTTAGAAGATGTTATTGAACATCAAGTGAGACTAGAGAGAATATTAAATGAAATCTCGGAAGAATCGAATATTCCTATTTCATATAAGACAACAGGAAAAGTTCGTGAGTTTAAGGAATATATCGAAAATGATGAAGTAAACCAGCTTTATTTCCTAGATATCGATATTCATGGAATCGAGAAAAAAGGCTTTGAAGTGGCTCAGTTTATCCGTCATCACAATCCTTATGCTATTATTGTCTTTATTACCAGTCGATCTGAATTTGCTACCTTAACTTACAAATACCAGGTATCAGCTCTAGATTTTGTAGACAAAGACATCAATGATGAATTGTTCAAAAAACGTATCGAGCAGAGTATTTTTTACACTAAGAGTATGCTGCTTGAAAACGAAGATGTTGTAGACTATTTTGATTACAACTATAAGGGAAATGATTTGAAAATTCCTTACCATGACATTTTGTATATCGAAACCACAGGAGTTTCTCATAAACTTCGGATTATTGGTAAGAATTTTGCTAAAGAATTCTATGGAACTATGACAGATATTCAGGAAAAGGACAAACATACCCAGCGATTTTATTGCTCCCATAAATCTTTCCTTGTCAATGTGGGAAATGTGAGAGAAATTGATCGAAAGAATTTAGAAGTTGTCTTTTATGAAGATCATCGTTGCCCGATTACCCGTTTGAAAGTTCGCAAACTAAAAGATATTCTAGAGAAAAAATCTAAAAAGTGATTGACAATTAGTAAGAAATTGATATAATGGTTATATCTGCTACAGATAGATGGTCCGTTGGTCAAGGGGTTAAGACACCGCCTTTTCACGGCGGTAACACGGGTTCGAATCCCGTACGGACTATTTTATCCGCCATAGCTCAGTTGGTAGTAGCGCATGACTGTTAATCATGATGTCGTAGGTTCGAGTCCTACTGGCGGAGTCAGATAAAAAAAAGAACACCAATGGTGTTCTTTTTTAGTTGACATCACCTAACATTTTCATAAGGAAGTCTGTCATTTCTTGCGGACTTTCTTTTTTTCCGTGAGCAATCCAAGTCTGGCAAACACCAAATAGGGCATTTGTTAGATAAATACTGCTGTATTCTAATTCTATTGGAGTGAGTTGTAATTTCATAAAGCGTTTCTGAAGGTCGGTGCTAAGCATAATGTGAAGCTTATTTCTCAAGAAATTTTGGATTTCTTTTGTCCCATTTTCAGATAAGAGTGCAGCCAAGAGTGGCTCAGACTCTAAATATTCAAATACTTCTAAAATAGCATCTCTTTTGTGATGAGCATGTTTTTGGAAAATATACTCAAAGGTATGAAATAGCTTACTTTGGTAGAGTTCAATCATATCATACTTATCCTTGTAGTGAGTGTAAAAGCTGGAACGACTAATTCCGGCTTTTTCTGCTAACTTGACAGTAGAAATTTGATCAAAGGGCTGGTCCATCAATAATTGAACCATGGCATTTTCGATAATTCGTTTTGTTTTTAAACGTTTGTTACTTTCTTTCATAATTCCTCCTTGTAAACAAAAATAGACTATGTGTCTAAAAAAATATTTTTTACCTTGTAATTTAGATTTTTTGATGTATAATCTATTATATCAAAATTTTAGACAATATGTGTAAAAAAGGAGGAAACATGTTTAAAGAATGGAAAGCAATATTTAAAAAACCGACCTTTATCATTGTAATGATAGGGATTTCTCTCATTCCAGCTTTATACAACATTATATTTTTATCGTCCATGTGGGATCCATATGGTCAAGTATCGGAGTTACCTGTGGCAGTTGTCAATAAAGATAAGGAAGCTTCTTATAATGGACAGACAATGAGAATTGGTGAAGACATGGTGTCTAATTTAAAAGAAAATAAGGCTTTAGATTTTCACTTTGTTAATGAAGAGGAAGGGGAAAAAGGGCTAGAAGATGGTGACTACTACATGGTAGTGACTTTACCAAGTGATCTATCTGAAAAAGCTACTTCTATCCTAACGAATCATCCTGAACAGATGCAGATTGATTATCAGACGTCAAGTGGGCATAGCTTTATTGCAAGTAAGATGAGTGATTCTGCAATGACACAATTAAAACAAACCGTCTCTACTAATGTTACTGAAACGTACACTAAGGCTTTATTTCAAAAAATGAATGATTTGAAGTCTGGAATAAATAAGGCAGCTGAAGGAAGTGAACAATTAGCTAATGGAGCCGATCAGTTGGTGACGGGAAGTCAAACATTGACAACAAATCTTAATACTCTAGCTAACTCAAGTGTAACTTTTTCAAATGGAGCGGATCAATTTACAAAAGGCTTATCTAGCTATGTGTCTGCTATAGAGCGATTACGTATTGGTTTAGGAACTTTTAATAGTGGTTTACAAAGTTATACAAATGCTGTCTCACAAGTTGACACTGGACTTGGTCAATTAGCTTCAAAAACTCCTGAGTTGGTGACAGGTGTAAATCAGCTAAATACAGGTATAAAGTCTTATACAGGTGGCGTTTCACAACTGGATACAGGTCTCAATCAATTTTCAGTTGGTGTAAATGCTTATACAAATAGTGTGAAGGAACTTTCTAACGGAACAAGTCAATTATCCAATCAATCAGATATACTAAGAGATGGAATGGAGCAATTAAATACTGGTATTAAAGAAATTTCAAGCCAATTAGAGTCCTCATCTCAACAAAGTGAAGAAATAGCGCAATTGGCAACAAGCTTAGGAGAACTAAATAAAACACTACAAGCTCTTACAATATCAGATAATACTCAACTGAAAAGTACATTGTCAGAAGCTTTGCCAAATCTAACAACTCTTGCTCAGGATATTGTGACCAAAAGTCAGACAGAACAAGAGCAAACTCTTACAAACTTTCAATCAACAGCTACTTATCAATCTCTTACAGAGGAACAAAAGAAAGAACTGACAGAAGCCATTTCTAAAAATTCTAATTCTACTATTGAGTCAGCAAAAACAATTTTAACGACAGTAGGAGGATTAAAAGAAAGTATAGAGAATTCAGAACAACAAGTCTCTAATCTATCTGATGTGCAGACGAAAGCAAATCAACTCTTACCTGCAGCATCTAGCTCCTTGACAACCTTGTCAAATGGATTTACAACATTACAAACTTCTGTAAATAATCAGTTAGTTCCTGGAAGTCAGTCAATCGAAAAAGGAGTTGTAAAATACACTAAAGGATTGGATACTATTTCTATAGGTGCTAATCAACTAAGTGAAAAGAATGTAAGTTTAACAACTAGTCTGGATCAATTAGTTTCTGGATCAAGTAAGTTGACAGAAAACACATCAACCTTGACAGCTGGAGTAGATGCGCTAGCTGGAAAAACTCCAGAATTAGTATCAGGTATAGAAAGTTTGTCATCTGGTTCTGCTCAATTGAATAATAAGAGTCCAGAGCTAATAGCAGGTCTTACTAAATTACAATTTGGCTCTGGTCAATTAACAGATAAATCAACACAGTTACTTTCTGCAGCATCTCAACTAGGAAGTGGTGCCATGAAGATTGCAGATGGTGCTGGAAAACTAGCAGATGGTGGAACAACCTTAACCTCTAGTCTTGAAGATTTACAGACAGGAGTTGATTCATTAGGACAAGGATTAGGCAATGCTAACAATCAACTTAAATCAGCATCAACAGAATCTAAAAATGCAGAGACATTATCTGAACCTCTAGTTCTCTCAAAAACAGACAATGACCAAGTCCCTGTAAATGGGATTGCTATGGCTCCTTATATGATATCAGTTGCTCTTTTTGTTGCTGCTATATCTACCAATATGATTTTTGCTAAGTTGCCTTCTGGACGTCATCCAGAGAGTCGTTGGGCTTGGTTGAAGTCTCGCTCTGAAATAAATGGGATTATAGCTGTCTTAGCAGGTGTTTTAGTTTATGGAGGTGTCCATCTTATTGGATTGACTGCGAACCATGAGATGAGGACCTTGATTCTAATTATAATCACAAGTTTAGCTTTCATGTCTATGGTGACAGCTTTAACAACTTGGAATAGCCGTATAGGAGCTTTCTTCTCTCTTATTTTACTTTTATTACAGTTAGCATCAAGTGCAGGGACCTATCCCCTTGCTTTAACAAATGATTTCTTCAAAGGTATCAATCCTTGGTTACCAATGAGTTATTCTGTATCAGGCTTACGACAAACAATCTCTATGACAGGAAATATTCATCATCAAGTAATTTTCCTTATTATAACTCTAGCTTTCTTTACTGCTTTAGGTATGCTAGCTTATCAACCTAAGAAAATGGAAGAAGATTAAAAAGATTGGCCAAGAAATTGGTCAATCTTTTTCTGTCTTAGATAAATTTCGTCTGTGATTATAGATCCCAAAAAGAAGAAGGGCAGTTAGTGAGCAGGCTGCTCCAATAACAAAACCATTGGGGATAAAGGAAAGTGTAATGGTGCCTTTTCCTTTTGGAACATCAACTTTCATAAAACCAGTCTGAGCCTGCTTGATTTCAAGTTTTTTCCCATCTTGGTATGCAGACCAACCTTTGTCATAAGGAATAGTGAAGAAAATAGAGGTATCTTGTTTTACTTCATATGTAGCAAAGACTTTATTTTTAGAGGTGGATACTTCTACAGGTTGTTCTTTAATCTTTTGAATTGCCTCAGTAAGAGCCTGAGTATCTAAACGATAGAAGGTTGGAGATTCAAAGGACACCTGAGAATTTCCAGGGAAACTAACACTGATATTGAAAGTTTGTCGTTCTTCAGTATAACCCAAATTAAAGAAATTAAATGCATTGTCAGTTGTAAAAGTCTTTTTTTCTCCATTGACAATGACGTCAACTTTCTTTTGCTTATCGTTTGTAAAATGAAGATTTGAAAAAGAGAGATAGACTTGACTATTTTGAGGAACCTCAATTTGATAATCAATCTTTGCATCTTCATTAGCAGAATCTGTAATGCTCGTTAAACCATCTGAAGTATCTGTTTTATCAGATGCTATTTGGGAGAAGTAATCTAAGTTGAGATTAGCAAGCTGGTTTATAAATAAAGCCTGATTATCTAGAGTGTGATTGTTAAAGTTTACATCTTTGTAAATAGATTGAGTGGCAAAGGCAATGGGTAAAGAGAGTTTATTTTTATATATGGTTAAATGATCCTTTTGATAAATCTCTTGAAAACCATACTTATCAAGTGAAGTTTCAGAAATATTGTACTGGATTCCAAATAAACTGTCTGCTAAAAGACTGTTATTTGCATAACGGAGATTAAGGTTGGTTCCAGAGGATTTGAATCCCAGTTTATCCAAACTAGTGCTAGCTGAACGATTTCGTACAGACGAAAATTGAGAGATTCCATTGTAGTTAAATTTCATACTGTCATTTCCAGTCTGAATTTGCAGTTTTTCAGTACGTGTAAATGGATTGTCAATTTGGTTTAGAATGGATTCCATAGCGGTGATATCTCTATTATAGACGCTACGAGAAGCAAAGGCCCATTCTTTAGCTATTCCTTCCATTTGAGATGATGCATTTAAGCTTATCTCAGCCGTTATAAATAAAGACAAAAGAATTGCAAATAGATTTACAGAGATAAATTTTCTAATGACTGCAAGAAGTAAAAGAGCATAAACTAGTAGAAATTCAAGAGTGAGTAGGATATTCAAATCAGTTAAAAAAGAATAGTGTGATTTAAAATAGACAGTGGCCAAAAATCCTGTTAGTACAAGAAAAAGTGAGCCAAATAGATTCCATAGCTTCAGTTCTTTCAGACGATTTAAGACTTCTGCTGCAGTATAAATTAACAGAGTGGAAAAAATCCAAGCATAGCGATGCAAAAACATATTTGGGGTATGCATCCCTTGCCAAAATAAATCAAGTGCTTCTATGTAAAAGCTTGTTATTAAAAAAGTAAAGAAAATTGCATAGGTAAGTTTCACGTGAAACCTTATGGATTTTATTGTGAAAAATAGAATGGTTAAAATAAAGGGAAGCAATCCAACAAAAATCATTGGTATAGATCCATACTTAGTTGTATCAAAAGATCCAATGAATTGTTTTGCGAAAATATCCAGATACCAGCTACTGTCTGTCTTTAATTTTGTGATGGCAGTCAACTTCTCTCCATGAGTTTGTAAATCAAACAGTGTAGGAAGAGTCATAATCAAACTAGTCATTCCAGCTAAAAAGGAGGTAACAACAAAATCAAGAAAGGATGATTTTCGAGTTTTAAAGTCCCAAGAAATTTGGCAGAGATACCAGAAAATAAGAAACAATACTGTCATATACCCAAAATAATAATTTTGAATAAATAAGATTGACAAACTTGTAAAGTATAGTAGGCGCTTCTTTTGTGTTATAAGTAGGTATAAACCAGTTATAATTAAAGGAATCAAGATAAAAACATCTAACCAGGTTTTTATCTCTAACTGACTAACGGTAAAGCTCATTAGAGCATAGGAAGTAGATAAGGCAAGTTTTAAAAATTTTGGGATATCTTTAAATAATCTAGTCAAACTAAAGAAGGTTGACAGACCAATCAATCCAAATTTTAAGAGAGTGGTCAGATAGACAGCATCTGGCATATTCGACAGATTAAAAAAGTAAACCAGAGGTGAGAGAAAACTACCCAAGTAATAACTAGATAGAGCATAGAAATTCAGTCCGAGGCCACTTGTAAAGGTGTAAAACAAACTACCATTTCCATGTAAAATATTTCGTAAAGCCACATCAAAAATAACGTATTGATGGAAACCATCTCCTAATAGTGGAGATGTATCGCTATTCCAGTAGATACCTTGAGTTAGGTATACTCCAGTCATAATTACTAAAGGAATGATGAAAGAAACAAAATAGGTCCAATATGTTTTAAAAAATGATTTCATGTTACCTCATAGAATGATAGAAAACTCAGTTGGTTACCCCAACTGAGTTTTGAAGTCTTATTTAATCTTTCCAAAGTTCTTTAACTTTTGCTTGTACTTCTGCATTTTCTAGGAATTCATCATAGGTTTCATCGATACGATCAATGACGCCATTCTTAGACAAAACAATGATATGGTTTGCCAAAGTTTGGATAAACTCGTGGTCATGACTGGCAAAGATGATTGATTCTTTAAAGTTTTTCAATCCATCGTTCAAGCTTGATATAGATTCCAAGTCCAAGTGATTTGTTGGATCATCAAGTACAAGGACATTTGATTTCAAGAGCATGAGTTTTGAAAGCATGACACGTACTTTTTCTCCCCCTGATAAGACGTTTACAGGTTTGTTAACCTCATCTCCAGAAAAGAGCATACGACCGAGGAAACCACGTAGGAAGGTATTGTCATCTTCTTCTTTACTTGCAAATTGACGCAACCAGTCAAGGATTGACTCTCCTCCTGAAAAATCAGCCGAGTTGTCTTTTGGCAAGTAAGAACGGCTAGTAGTAACTCCCCACTTGACAGTTCCTTCATAGTCGATGTCACCCATAATTGCACGAATTAATGCAGTCGTTTGGATGTCATTTTGTCCAATAAGAGCTGTCTTATCACCTGGACGCAAGATGAAACTAATATTGTCTAGGATAGTTTCGCCATCAATCTTTACAGTTAGATTTTCTACTGTCAAGAGATCATTACCAATCTCACGTTCTGCTTTAAAGTTGATAAATGGGTATTTACGACTAGAAGGAACAATCTCTTCTAATTCAATCTTGTCAAGCATTTTTTTACGAGACGTTGCTTGTTTTGACTTAGAAGCGTTGGCAGAGAAGCGAGCAACGAATTCTTGCAATTGCTTAATTTTTTCTTCTGCCTTGGCATTACGGTCTGCTAGCAATTTAGCAGCGAGTTCAGAAGATTCCTTCCAGAAGTCATAGTTTCCGACATAGAGTTTGATTTTTCCAAAGTCAAGGTCGGCCATGTGTGTACATACTTTGTTTAAGAAGTGACGGTCGTGGGATACTACGATAACGGTGTTATCAAAGTCAATCAAGAAGTCTTCTAGCCAAGTAATAGATTGGATGTCCAACCCGTTGGTCGGCTCGTCCAAGAGAAGAACATCTGGTTTACCAAAAAGTGCTTTAGCAAGGAGAACCTTAACTTTTTCACCATTGGCCAATTCGCTCATGTTTTGATAGTGCAATTCTTCTGGAATGTTTAGATTTTGAAGTAATTGGGATGCTTCACTTTCTGCTTCCCAACCTCCAAGTTCAGCAAATTCACCTTCAAGTTCAGCTGCACGAACACCATCTTCATCGGAAAAATCTTCCTTCATGTAAATGGCATCTTTTTCTTTCATGATGTTGTAAAGTTTTTCATTTCCCATAATGACAACATCAATAACTCGCTCATCTTCATAGTCAAAATGATTTTGACGGAGAACAGAGAGACGTTCATCTGGACCAAGAGAGATGTGACCAGTTGTTGGCTCGATATCACCAGCTAAGATTTTTAAGAATGTAGACTTCCCAGCACCATTAGCACCAATCAATCCGTATGTATTTCCTTCTGTAAATTTGATATTGACATCATCAAAAAGTTTGCGATCACTAAAACGTAGTGAAACATCAGATACTGTAAGCAATGTTTTTCTCCTATAATATGTAATACATTTATTCTACTAGAAAAGAGGAAAATATTCAAATTTTTGTTTGTCAATTTTATGTCAATTAAGTTTACAGGTTTATTTACAATGAGTTAGTTGTTTGATTTAAATAATTTTCTGTTATTTTAACAAAAAAATGCTATAATTGAAGAGACCATTTCGAAGGAGAAAAAAATGACGAAACCCATTATTTTAACAGGAGATCGCCCGACAGGAAAACTGCATATTGGACATTATGTTGGGAGTCTTAAAAATAGAGTATTACTGCAGGAAGAAGACAAGTATGAGATGTTTGTTTTTTTGGCGGACCAACAAGCATTGACAGATCACGCCAAAGATCCTCAAACGATTGTAGAATCGATTGGGAATGTTGCCTTAGATTACCTAGCAGTTGGATTAGATCCAAGTAAATCAACCATCTTTATTCAAAGTCAGATTCCAGAGTTAGCTGAACTGTCTATGTACTATATGAATTTGGTGTCACTAGCACGTTTAGAGCGCAATCCTACAGTGAAAACAGAGATCGCTCAGAAAGGGTTTGGAGAAAGTATTCCGACAGGATTTCTGGTTTATCCGATTGCGCAAGCAGCAGATATTACTGCCTTCAAGGCTAATTATGTTCCTGTTGGGACAGATCAGAAACCAATGATTGAGCAAACTCGTGAGATTGTTCGTTCCTTTAATCATGCTTATAATTGTGAGGTCTTGGTGGAGCCGGAAGGTATTTATCCAGAAAATGAGAGAGCAGGGCGTTTGCCAGGTCTAGATGGAAATGCTAAAATGTCTAAATCCCTTAATAATGGTATTTATCTAGCAGATGATGCGGATACGTTGCGTAAAAAAGTCATGAGCATGTATACTGATTCGGATCATATTCGAGTGGAGGATCCAGGTAAGATTGAAGGAAACATGGTTTTCCATTATCTAGATGTGTTTGGTCGTCCAGAAGATGCTCAAGAAATTGCGGATATGAAAGAACATTATCAACGTGGTGGTCTTGGTGATGTGAAGACGAAACGTTATCTACTTGAAATATTAGAACGCGAACTTGGTCCTATTCGTGAGCGCCGTATTGAATTTGCTAAGGATATGGGAGAAGTGTACAATATGCTTCAAAAAGGTAGTGAGAAAGCGCGTGAGGTTGCGGGGCAAACTCTATCTGAAGTTAAGGGAGCAATGGGACTAAATTATTTTAAATAATAGATAAAATATGAATCGTAAAACTATCTCTTCCATAGGATCACAGGGATAGTTTTTTTTATGATTTCTACCATAAATATAATTGACAAATTTTCATAGAATGGTATGATAGATACAATACAAAAAGAGTCAAGCTCAAAAAGAAAGAAAAGAGGAAACTTGAATGTCTAATTGGGATACTAAATTTTTAAAAAAAGGTTTTACCTTTGATGATGTATTGCTCATTCCAGCAGAAAGTCATGTGTTGCCTAATGATGCAGATTTAACAACAAAATTGGCAGATAATCTGACTTTAAATATCCCAATTATAACAGCCGCCATGGATACAGTCACAGAAAGTCAAATGGCTATTGCCATTGCTCGTGCAGGTGGTCTTGGAGTAATCCATAAAAACATGTCTATTGCGCAACAGGCAGATGAAGTTCGCAAGGTAAAACGTTCTGAAAATGGTGTTATTATTGATCCATTCTTTTTGACTCCAGAACACACGATTGCTGAAGCAGATGAACTGATGGGACGTTACCGTATCAGTGGTGTTCCAGTTGTGGAGACACTTGAAAATCGTAAATTGGTTGGTATTCTAACAAACCGAGATCTTCGCTTTATTTCAGATTACAATCAGCCAATCTCAAACCATATGACCAGTGAAAATCTTGTTACTGCTCCTGTTGGTACAGACCTTGCAACAGCTGAGAGCATTCTTCAAGAACACCGTATTGAAAAACTTCCTTTGGTTGATGAAGAAGGTCGTCTTTCTGGCTTGATTACTATTAAAGATATTGAAAAAGTTATTGAGTTTCCAAATGCTGCAAAAGATGAGTTTGGTCGTCTTCTAGTTGCTGGAGCGGTGGGTGTCACTTCAGATACATTTGAACGTGCCGAAGCCCTTTTTGAAGCAGGAGCTGACGCAATTGTTATTGATACTGCCCATGGTCACTCTGCTGGTGTTCTACGTAAAATTGCTGAAATTCGTGCTCACTTCCCAGACCGCACTTTGATTGCGGGTAATATTGCCACTGCTGAAGGTGCGCGTGCTCTTTATGATGCAGGTGTAGATGTTGTCAAAGTCGGTATTGGACCAGGTTCTATCTGTACCACTCGTGTGATTGCAGGGGTTGGTGTCCCACAAGTGACAGCAATCTATGATGCAGCAGCAGTTGCGCGTGAATATGGAAAAACAATCATTGCTGATGGTGGAATCAAGTATTCTGGAGATATTGTAAAAGCCCTTGCTGCAGGTGGAAATGCAGTTATGCTTGGATCAATGTTCGCTGGAACAGACGAAGCACCAGGTGAAACGGAAATCTTCCAAGGACGTAAGTTTAAAACTTACCGTGGTATGGGATCAATCGCTGCAATGAAGAAAGGTTCAAGTGACCGTTACTTCCAAGGTTCTGTCAATGAAGCAAACAAACTTGTTCCAGAAGGAATTGAAGGACGTGTTGCCTATAAAGGTGCAGCAGCTGATATTGTCTTCCAAATGATTGGTGGTATTCGCTCTGGTATGGGTTACTGTGGTGCAGCTAACCTTAAAGAATTACACGACAACGCTCAATTTATTGAAATGTCTGGGGCTGGTCTAAAAGAAAGCCATCCTCATGATGTACAAATCACTAATGAGGCACCAAACTACTCTATGTAAGTAGTAAAAAAGAACTCCTGATTTTCAGGAGTTCTTTTTGTTTACAAAGTTGTCAATGTTGATTTACAGAAATTTTACCTTTTTGAATGTTGAAAATACTAAGGTTTTCTGGCAAGTTTTGTAAGTGGTCTAAACTTGTTGTTGTAATAAAGGTTTGGATAGATTGAGAAATGGTTTCTAGTAATTTTAGTTGCCGTGTATTGTCAAGTTCGCTCATAACATCATCAAGCAGTAGTATTGGAGACTCGTTTGTAATACTTTCCATTAGCTCAATTTCTGCCAGTTTGATAGAAAGAACAAGGCTACGATGTTGACCTTGGCTTCCAAAACTAGCATCCATACCATTGATATAAAAAGAAATATCATCTCGATGAGGGCCAACTCCAGTATTCTTTTTAAATAAATCTCTGGATCTGCTTTTATCCAAAGCAATTTTAAAGGAACTTGTTAGCTGTTCTTCATTAGTGAAGTTGACAGATGATTGATAAGATATTGACAACTTTTCTAATTTATTTGAAATTTCTAAGTGTTTTTTTTGGCCAAATTTCTCTAAGTCTTTAATGAATTTTATCCGATGCTTTATAACGCGACAACCATAATCTATTAACTGATCATCTAAGACTGACAGAAATGTTTCATCAATCTTCTGGCTGGATTTTAGATAAGTATTTCTTTGCTTGAGTATGTGGTTATAGTTTGACAAGTCTGACAAGTAGATTGGTTTAATTTGTCCCAGTTCGATGTCTATAAATTTTCGACGGACAGAAGGTGCTCCCTTAATTAGCTGGAGATCTTCAGGCGCGAAGAGGACAACATTCATATGTCCGATGTAGTCTGATAGGCGAGCTTGTTTTAAGTGATTGACTTTAGTCACACGCCCTTTTGGCGTTAAATCAATTTCTAGAGGGATTGAGCTTGTTTTCTTCTGTAGCAAGCCAGTAAGATGGAGTTGCTCGTTATCAAAATGAATGAGATTTTTATCTGTACGAGTCCGATGACTACGTGTCAAGGCTAAGAAATAGATTGCTTCTAGAATATTGGTTTTTCCTTGTGCATTTTGACCTAGAAAGACATTTAATTTTGGATTGAAATCAATTTTTGCCTCTTTGTAGTTTCGAAAGGTTTTAATTGTTAAATGTTGGAGCCACATGGTTATCTTCCTGGAAAACGTGGAACTTGTTTGGTTTTAGGCGATGAAGAAGTTTTTTGTTTTTCTTTCTTGACACCTTTATTCATCTCTTTGACAAGTTTAGCAATTCGCTCTTTCTCAATCTTATCTACTTGATACTCTTCTTGCTCTTTTAAACTTGGTTGTGTCAAGATGATGTCAACCTTTAAATCAGGAATGTCAATCGTATCTCCAATACGGATTTTTTTCCCACGTCTACTTTCTAACTCACCATTAAAGTAAACTTGATGATCCATTAAAAAGGATTTGATAGCACCACCGCTTTGTATAATTCCAAGTTCTTTTAGGAGGGCTTGGAGCGTAATAAATTCTTCAAATAATTTGTATTCCATAATTCACCTCAATCTTTGGTATTATACCATATTTTCCTTGAAATAGCTGGAGGAAAGTTAGTTGAAATGAAAACGGTTTTACTCTTTAAAGCTATAAAGAGAACAAGAAAAATTTTGATTTTCGTGGTATAATAGAACTCTATATGTAAGGAGGTAAGGTATGGAATTAGTGCCTGGAATTTCAGCACATTTTGTTCAATCCAAAAAGTTTAAAACAAATAAAATCACTATTCGTTTTACTGCTCCCTTATCTCTTGAGACAATAGCAGGACGCATGTTAAGTGCAAGTATGTTGGAGACGGCAAATCAAGCTTATCCCACATCACAAGCATTTCGCAGATACTTGGCAAGTTTATATGGAACAGATATTTCCACAAGTGCTTATCGTAGGGGACAGGCACATATTCTTGACCTAACGTTTACCTATGTGAGGGATGATTTTCTAAGTAAAAAGAATGTCTTGACTTCTCGAATTTTGGAATTAGTGAAACAGACTTTATTTGCTCCCTTAACTCAAGATGGTGCTTTTGAGCCAGCTTTATTTGAAATTGAAAGAAAACAGTTATTGGCTAGTCTAGCTACTGATATGGATGATTCATTTTATTTTGCTCATAAGGAGTTGGATAGCTTGTTCTTCCATGATGAGCGTCTTCAATTGAGATACAGTGATTTACGAAATAGCATTTCAAATGAGTCTCCAGAAAGTAGCTACACGTGCTTTCAAAATGCTCTGAAAAATGATCGTATTGATTTCTTTTTCTTAGGTGATTTCAACGAAGTAGAAATTACAGAATCACTGAAGTCATTATCCCTTACAGCTAGAGAGAACGGCGTCACTATCCAGCACCATCAATCTTATTCGAATGTCCTAAGAGAGGGAATGGTTCAGAGGAATGTTGGGCAATCGATTTTAGAATTAGGCTATCATTCTCCTGTAAAATATGGTGATGATGAGCATTTGCCCATGCTTGTTATGAATGGTTTGTTGGGTGAATTTGCACATTCGAAACTTTTTACAAACGTTCGTGAAAATGCTGGAATAGCCTATACAGTCTCGAGTCAATTGGATTTGTTTAGTGGTCTGTTAAGGATGTATGCGGGTATCGATAGAGAAAATCGAAATCAGGCTAGGAAAATGATGAGTCATCAATTGCTAGATCTAAAAAAGGGTAACTTTACAGATTTTGAACTTGAACAAACCAAGGAGATGATTCGACGATCTTTGTTGATGGCTCAAGATAATCAACAGACCTTAGTTGAAAGAGTCTATTTGAATGCTCTATTTGGAAAATCAAGCTTTGACATTGATCGATTGGTGGCAAAATTAGAGAATGTTGGTAAAGAAGCTGTCTGTAAAGCTGCCAACAATTTGAAGTTACAAGCGATTTACTTTATGGAAGGAGTAGAATGACAAAGGTTACTTTTGAAGAAAAATACTATCCTGCTGTAAAGGAAACAGTCTACAAAGCACAATTGTCAAATGGATTGACAGTTTCTTTGCTTCCTAAACAAGATTTCAATGAGGTTTATGGGATTGTAACAGTTCAATTTGGTTCTGTAGATGCAACTTATACAAGCTTGGGAAAAGGTTTACGTCATCATCCAGCAGGAATTGCACATTTTCTTGAACATAAATTGTTTGAAAGAGAAAATTCTGAGGATATAATGGCTACGTTTACTCGATTAGGTGCGGACAGTAATGCCTTTACAAGCTTTACTAAGACCAGCTATCTTTTTTCAACAATTGACCATCTATTAGAGAATTTAGATTTGCTAGATGAGTTAGTCGGAGATGTTCATTTTACAGAAGAGTCTGTTTTGAGGGAACAGGCTATTATCCAGCAAGAACGAGAAATGTATCAAGACGATCCAGACTCACGCTTGTTTTTTGCAACATTAGCCAACCTTTATCCTGATACTCCTTTAGCGACAGATATAGTTGGAAGTGAAAAATCAATTTCTGAGATTCAAGTTTCAAATTTAAAAGAGAACTTTACAGACTTTTACAAACCTGTCAACATGTCACTGTTTTTAGTTGGAAATATTGATGTAAAAGTTGTTGAGGAATACTTTTCGAAAAAGGAAAAGAAGACTCTAGAACAGTTTACAGTTACAAAAGAGCAACTACCCTTACAGCCTGTGAAGCAAACAGATAGTCTTCGGATGGAAGTTTCTTCACCCAAACTTGCTGTTGCGATTAGAGGTAATGGGCAAATAACAGAAGCTGAGTCTTATCGTTACAATATTTTATTGAAATTACTATTTACGATGATGTTTGGTTGGACTTCTGATCGTTTTCAAAGGTTATATGAGACTGGGAAGTTAGATGCGTCATTATCACTTGAGGTTGAAGTCAACAGTCGCTTTCATTTTGTGATATTGACAATGGACACCAAAGAACCTGTTTCTCTGTCGCATCAATTTCGGAAAGCGATTCGTCAGTTTAGTAGTGATACGGATATTACAGAGGAACATTTAGATCTTGTTAAGAGTGAGATGTTTGGGGAATTTTTCAGTAGCATGAACTCCTTGGAATTTATTGCAACTCAATACGATCCGATGGATCGCGGAGAAACAATTTTTGATTTTCCGAAAATTTTACAGGAAATTACTTTGGAGGATGTTCTTGAAGCTGGACATCGTTTGATTGATAATGGTGATTTAGTTGATTTTACAATCTTTCCAGCTTAAAAGATGACTAATACTAGAAAGAAGGAATGGTACGTATGAGAAAAAAAACAATTGGCGAGGTTCTACGTTTAGCTAGAATTAACCAGGGATTGAGTTTAGAAGAATTGCAGGAAAAAACTGAAATTCAGTTGCATTTTCTAGAAGCTATGGAGGCAGATGATTTTGATCAACTTCCTAGTACCTTCTATGCTCGTTCTTTTTTAAGAAAATATGCCTGGGCAGTAGAGTTAGATGAAAGAATTGTTTTGGATGCCTATGATTCAGGTAGTATGATCACTTATGAAGAGGTAGATGTCGATGAAGAAGACTTGTCTGGTCGCAGACGGTCAAATAAGAAAAAAACCTCTTATCTCCCCTTGTTTTATTTCGTTCTATTTGCTTTGTCAATTTTAATTTTTGTCACTTACTATGTTTGGAACTACATCCAAACTCAGCCAAGTCCTTCTTCAGCAAATTATAGTGTTGTGAACTCGACTAGTTCAACAACCTCATCTAGTTCATCTTCTAGTAGTCAGACGTCTAGCTCGTCTTCTACTACGGAATCAACTATTACAGTGTCAGGTGAAGGGAACCGCATTGAAGCTCGCTATAAAACGAGTAAGGAAATCGCTACTGTTCAACTGGCAGTATCAGATGCAACTAGTTGGGTAAGTGTTTCAGGAAGTGAGCTGGAGGGTGGTGTGACACTATCCGCAGACAATAAGAATGCAAAAACAACAGTTTCAACTAAGAATCCCGTTACCATTACTTTAGGTGTAGTGAAGGGAGTTACTGTGACTGTGGACAATCAAACGATTGATACTTCGAAGCTGACAACTCAGACTGGAACTGTAATACTTACATTTACTACAGATTAAGGAAAAATCAATGAAAAAAGAACAAATTCCTAATGTATTAACTATTGGTAGAATTCTCTTTATACCTCTCTTTATTCTTATTTTGACTTTGGGCCATTCACAAGGCAGTCATTTGCTGGCAGCAATCATCTTTGCAGTTGCTAGTATAACGGATTATCTTGATGGCTATCTTGCTCGTAAATGGAATGTAGTCAGCAACTTTGGAAAGTTTGCTGATCCGATGGCCGATAAGCTGTTGGTTATGTCAGCTTTTATCATGTTGATTGAGTTAGGTATGGCTCCAGCTTGGGTTGTTGCTATTATCATCTGTCGTGAACTTGCGGTGACAGGCTTGCGCTTGTTGCTTGTTGAGACGGGAGGGACAGTTCTAGCAGCAGCGATGCCAGGGAAAATCAAGACCTTTAGTCAGATGTTTGCCATTATCTTTTTGCTCTTACATTGGAATTTAATTGGTCAGCTGTTGCTTTATATCGCTTTGTTTTTCACTATCTACTCTGGTTATGATTATTTCAAGGGTAGCGCTCATGTATTCAAAGGGACATTTGGTTCGAAATGAAATCGATTATTGAAATAAAAGATCTGTCTTTTCGTTATAAGGAAGACCAGGATCATTATGACGTTAATAACGTCTCGTTTCACGTGAAACGGGGAGAATGGCTTTCGATTGTAGGTCATAACGGGAGTGGGAAATCGACAACTATCCGTTTGATTGATGGATTGCTTGAAGCAGAGTCTGGGGAAATCTGGATAGATGGGCAATTGCTGTCCTCTGAGAATGTTTGGGATTTACGCCGTCAAATTGGTATGGTTTTTCAAAATCCAGATAACCAATTTGTGGGGGCGACTGTTGAAGATGATGTTGCCTTCGGTCTAGAAAATCAGGGACTTCCTCGTGAAGAAATGAAGAAGAGAGTGGCTGATTCTTTGGAGTTGGTAGGGATGCTGGACTTTAAGAAGAGAGAACCAGCTCGTTTATCTGGTGGCCAAAAACAGCGGGTGGCCATTGCAGGAGTTGTTGCCTTGAGGCCAGCTATTTTAATTCTGGACGAGGCTACAAGTATGTTGGATCCCGAGGGACGACGAGAACTGATTCAGACAGTTCAAGAGATTCGAAAAGACCACCAGATGACAGTCGTCTCCATTACACATGACTTAGAAGAAGTTGCGATGAGTGATCGTGTCTTGGTCATGAAAAAGGGCCAAGTGGAGTCAACCAGCAGCCCAAGAGAACTTTTTTCTCGGGCTGACCTTGACCAGATAGGGTTGGATGAACCTTTTACTAATCAATTGAGAGAATCTTTGAGAGAGACTGGTTATCAGTTGCCGGATGGCTATTTGACAGAAGGAGAGCTAGAGGACAAGTTATGGGAATTACTCTAGAAAATGTGAGCTTTACCTATCAAGAGGGAACTCCCCTATCTTCATCAGCCTTGGCTGATGTTTCTTTGACGATTGAGGATGGTTCCTATACAGCTTTAGTAGGGCACACAGGTAGTGGGAAATCAACGATTTTACAGCTTTTAAATGGCCTATTGGTACCAAGTAAGGGTTCTGTTCGAGTTTTCGATACTGTCATTACCCCTACATCAACCAATAAAGAAATTCGCCAGATTCGAAAGCAAGTCGGTCTAGTGTTTCAATTTGCTGAAAATCAGATTTTCGAAGAGACTGTTTTGAAAGATGTTGCATTTGGACCGCAAAATTTTGGAGTTTCTGAGGAAGAGGCCAAGAAAATTGCGCGTGAAAAGTTAGCCTTGGTAGGCATCGATGAGTCACTCTTTGAGCGCAGTCCTTTTGAACTTTCGGGTGGTCAGATGAGACGTGTGGCTATAGCAGGTATGCTAGCCATGGAGCCAACTGTCTTGGTTTTGGATGAGCCGACAGCAGGGCTAGATCCTTTGGGCAGAAAAGAATTGATGACCTTGTTTAAAGAACTCCACCTTTCTGGAATGACAATCGTTCTGGTAACGCATTTGATGGATGACGTAGCTGCATATGCTGATCAGGTCTATGTTATGGAAAAGGGACGTTTGGTCAAAAGTGGCAAACCGAGCGAAGTTTTCCAAGATGTAGCCTCTATGGAAAAGGTGCAGTTAGGTGTGCCTAAAATCACAGCATTTTGTAAACGTTTGGCAGATAGGGGTGTAGATTTTAAAAAACTGCCAATCAAGATAGAGGAGTTTAAGGAGTCGCTAAATGGATAGTATGATTTTAGGGCGTTATATACCAGGGGATTCCATTATTCATCGCTTGGATCCGCGTAGTAAATTGCTTGCTATGATTCTGCTGATTTTGATTGTATTTTGGGCCAATAATCCTCTCACCAATCTCGTTTTGTTTATAGCGACAGGTATATTTATCGCATTATCAGGCGTTTCCCTTTCATTTTTCATTCAGGGATTAAAATCCATGTTCTTCTTGATCGCCTTTACGACTCTTTTTCAGCTCTTTTTCATTTCAAGTGGAAATGTCCTATTTGAGTTTTCTTTTATAAGAATAACGGATTATGCTTTGCAACAAGCAGGAATTATTTTCTGTCGTTTTGTGTTGATTATTTTCTTTTCAACTTTGCTAACCTTAACGACCATGCCTTTGAGTCTGGCAGCTGCAGTTGAAGCTCTTTTAGCACCGCTGAAACGCGTGAAAGTTCCCGTTCATGAAATTGGTCTGATGTTATCAATGAGTTTGCGTTTTGTTCCAACATTGATGGATGACACAACGCGAATTATGAATGCTCAAAAAGCCCGTGGAGTTGACTTTGGCGAAGGTAGCATCGTTCAAAAAGTAAAAGCTATGATTCCGATTTTAATTCCTCTTTTTGCGACGAGCTTAAAGCGTGCAGATTCATTGGCAATAGCCATGGAAGCACGTGGTTATCAGGGAGGAAAGGGTAGAAGTCAGTATAGACAGTTGAGATGGAGTCAAAAGGATACACTGGCAATTCTTGTGATTTTGGTACTGGGATGTTTCTTATTTTTCTTAAAATCTTAGCAGGTTTGTAGGATTGATAAGAAGCTCACAGTAGCAGGTTTTTAGTATAAAGGTAGGAATATGAACCGTTTTAAAAAATCAAAATATATAATCATCGTTTTTGTCACAGTTCTGGCAGTTTCTGTTCTATTAGTGACAACCTATTCAAGCGCTATTGTGACGAAACTAGGAGATGGGATTTCCTTAGTAGATAGAATTGTTCAAAAACCCTTTCAGTGGTTTGATACTTTCAAATCGGATTTGGGGCATTTGACGCAGACCTACAATGAAAACGAAAGTCTAAAGAAACAGCTCTATCAACTAGAGGTGGAGTCTAATCAATCAGAAAGTTTAAAAAATGAAAATGAACAACTACGTCAGTTGCTGGATATGAAGTCAAAATTGCAGGCTACAAAAACCATTGCAGCAGATGTGATTATGCGAGCTCCAGTATCTTGGAAACAAGAGTTAACAATTGATGCTGGAAGTTCAAAAGGAGCTTCTGAAAATATGTTGGCCATTGCAAACGGGGGCTTGATTGGTAGTGTTTCAAAGGTGGAGGATCATTCAACAACGATCAACCTATTGACAAACACCGAAAATTCAGACAAAATTTCTGTTAAAATCCTGCATGGTTCTACTGAAATTTACGGGATTATCGTTGGTTATGATAAGGAATCTGAACTGCTTAAAATTAGTCAATTAAACAGCAACAGCGACATTAGCGCGGGAGACAAGGTGACTACAGGGGGGCTCGGAAACTTTAATGTTAAGGATATCCCTGTTGGAGAAGTTGTTGCTACAACACATAGCAGTGATTATCTAACAAAGGAAGTAACAGTCAAGTTAAGTGCTGACACCAAAAATCTTCATGTGGTAGAGTTAGTGGGGAATTAGCAATGAGACTGTTAAAACAAATTGGTATTTTCTTTATACTCCCTTTTGTCGTACTAATTGATGCACATATTGGACAATTAGCGGGATCCTTCTTCCCTCACTTTCATTTAGCAAGTCATTTTCTGTTTTTATTTCTTTTGTTTGAGACAATAGAGGTTTCAGAATATCTCTATCTAGCTTATTGCGGTATAGTGGGTTTGGTGTACGATATCTATTTTTTCCACTTGATAGGAATTGCGACGCTTCTATTTATCTTAATAGGTGCTTCGCTCCATAAATTTAATAGTGTAATTTTGCTAAACCGTTGGACAAGAATGTTAACAATAGTTGTGATGAGTTTCCTATTTGATATGGGGAGCTATCTCCTTGCTCTTGCTATGGGGTTGACAGTAGAATCGATGTCAGTTTTCATCGTCTACAGCCTTGTCCCATCAATGATTTTAAACTTTTTATGGATGCTTGTTTTCCAATATATTTTTGAAAAATGTTATCTATAAGAAAGAAATAAAAATGTAACAAAGGCGTAATATTTATTATGTCTTTTTTTGGTATACTAGTAATGTCTTAAATAGAAGGAGTATCTACACAATATGAAGAAAAAAATCTTAGCGTCACTTTTATTAAGTACAGTATTAGTGTCTCAAGCGGCAGTATTGACAACTGTCCACGCTGAAACAACTGATGAAAAGATTGCTGCTCAAGATAGTAAGATTAGTAATTTGACATCTCAACAAAAAGAAGCTCAAAAACAAGTAGATGAAATCCAAACGCAAGTTACAGCTATCCAAACTCAACAAACGAACTTGGAAGCTGAGAATGAAACTCTACAAGCTGAATCTAAAAAACTTGAAGGAGAAATTACAGAGCTCTCTAAGAACATTGTTGCTCGTAATGAATCTTTGGAGAAACAAGCACGTAGCGCACAAACTAACGGTGCTGCAACTAGTTACATCAATACAATTGTAAACTCAAAATCAATTACGGAAGCTATTTCACGTGTTGCAGCAATGAGCGAGATTGTATCAGCTAACAACAAAATGTTGGAACAACAGAAAGCTGATAAGAAATCTATCGCTGAAAAACAGGTTGCAAATAATGAAGCAATCAACACTGTCATTGCGAACCAACAAACGCTTGCTGACGATGCACAAGCATTGACAACAAAACAAGCAGAGTTGAAAGTTGCTGAGTTAAACCTTGCTGCAGAGAAAGCTACTGCAGAAAGTGATAAAGCTACTTTATTGGAACAAAAAGCAGCAGCAGAGGCAGAAGCAAAAGCAGCAGCTGAAGCAGAAGCGGCTTATAAAGCACGTCAAACAAGCCAACAACAATCAGTTGTTGCTTCTGGAAATACAACACTTTCAGATCAAGTGCAAGCAACTTCAAGCTCTTCATCAGATGATGATTCAAGCTATACTCCAGCACCTGCTCCAACTCCAACTAGACAGCGTCCAACATATAGTACAAATGCTTCAAGTTATCCAACTGGAGAATGTACTTGGGGTGCTAAAACATTGGCACCTTGGGCTGGAGATTACTGGGGTAACGGAGCGCAGTGGGCTACAAGTGCAGCAGCTGCAGGATTCCGTACTGGATCAACTCCACAAGTTGGTGCGATTGCATGTTGGAATGACGGTGGATATGGACACGTAGCGGTTGTTACAGCAGTTTCATCATCAACTAGCATTCAAGTATCAGAATCAAACTATGGTGGAGATCGTACAATCGGTAACAAGCGTGGATGGTTCAACCCAACTACAACTTCTGAAGGTTATGTTACTTACATCTATCCAAACTAATGAATGAAATAAAGAGGCTCGATTTGAGTCTCTTTTATTATTTTTTATCGAAAGCAAGGCCGAAATCTATTAAAACCACTTGAAAATATTGATAAAATGTGATAAAATGAAACTTGTCGTGTAAACGATAATACTCATTCTTGATGAATTGTGAAACTGTTGCCCTCGGGTCGTTCTGCAAGTTGAAGTCGAGGAGAGGAAAAAAACAAAAAGGAGAAATACTCATGGCAGTAATTTCAATGAAACAACTTCTTGAGGCTGGTGTACACTTTGGTCACCAAACTCGTCGCTGGAACCCTAAGATGGCTAAGTACATCTTTACTGAGCGTAACGGAATCCACGTTATCGACTTGCAACAAACTGTAAAATACGCTGACCAAGCATACGACTTTATGCGTGATGCTGCAGCTAACGATGCAGTTGTATTGTTTGTTGGTACTAAAAAACAAGCTGCTGACGCTGTTAAAGAAGAAGCAGAACGTTCAGGTCAATACTACATCAACCACCGTTGGTTGGGTGGAACTCTTACTAACTGGGGAACTATCCAAAAACGTATTGCTCGTTTGAAAGAAATCAAACGTATGGAAGAAGAAGGAATCTTCGACGTTCTTCCTAAGAAAGAAGTTGCACTTCTTAACAAACAACGTGCACGTCTTGAAAAATTCTTGGGTGGTATCGAAGACATGCCTCGTATCCCAGATGTAATGTACGTAGTTGACCCACATAAAGAACAAATCGCTGTTAAAGAAGCTAAAAAATTGGGTATCCCAGTTGTAGCGATGGTTGACACAAACACTGATCCAGACGATATCGATGTAATCATCCCAGCTAACGATGACGCTATCCGCGCTGTTAAATTGATCACAGCTAAATTGGCTGACGCTATCATCGAAGGACGTCAAGGTGAAGATGCAGCAGCAGTTGAAGCAGAATTTGCAGCTTCAGAAGCTCAAGCTGACTCAATCGAAGAAATCGTTGAAGTTGTAGAAGGCGACAACGCTTAATTCATATAAATAGTAATTACCTAGGAGGGCGGGGCCTAGCCCAGCTCTCCTATTTTTAAAAAATATAGGAGAATCAAAATGGCAGAAATTACAGCTAAACTTGTAAAAGAGTTGCGTGAAAAATCTGGTGCCGGTGTTATGGACGCTAAAAAAGCGCTTGTAGAAACAGACGGTGATATCGAAAAAGCGATCGAATTGCTTCGCGAAAAAGGTATGGCGAAGGCAGCTAAGAAAGCTGACCGTGTTGCTGCAGAAGGTTTGACTGGTGTATTTGTTAATGGTAACGTTGCAGCAGTAGTTGAAGTAAATGCTGAAACTGACTTCGTTGCGAAAAACGCTCAATTCGTTGACTTGGTAAACGCAACAGCTAAAGTAATTGCTGAAGGTAAACCAGCTAACAACGAAGAGGCTCTTGCTTTGACAATGCCTTCAGGTGAAACTCTTGAAGCTGCATATGTATCTGCAACAGCTACAATCGGTGAAAAAATCTCATTCCGTCGTTTTGCTTTGCTTGAAAAAACAGATGCACAACACTTCGGAGCTTACCAACACAATGGTGGACGTATCGGTGTTATCTCAGTTATCGAAGGTGGAGACGAAGCACTTGCTAAACAAATCTCAATGCATATTGCTGCGATGAAACCAACAGTTCTTTCTTACAAAGAATTGGATGAGCAATTCGTTAAAGATGAGTTGGCACAATTGAACCACGTAATCGACCAAGATAACGAAAGCCGTGCAATGGTTGGTAAACCAGCTCTTCCACACTTGAAGTATGGATCAAAAGCACAATTGACTGATGAAGTGATTGCTCAAGCTGAAGCTGATATCAAAGCTGAGTTGGCTGCAGAAGGCAAACCAGAAAAAATCTGGGACAAAATCATCCCAGGTAAAATGGACCGCTTCATGCTTGACAACACCAAAGTTGACCAAGCGTACACACTTCTTGCACAACTATACATCATGGACGACAGCAAGACAGTTGAAGCTTACCTTGAATCAGTAAATGCTTCAGTAGTTGAGTTCGCTCGCTTTGAAGTTGGTGAAGGTATCGAGAAAGCTGCAAACGACTTTGAAGCAGAAGTTGCAGCTACAATGGCAGCAGCCTTGAATAACTAATAGAAAAGGAAGCAAATTGCTTCCTTTTTCTTTTGGTCTAGAGAATAGGCTCTATATGAATAAACAAAAAGCCCTTTAATAAGGGCTAAGTGCATTTAGGAGGCTACACTTCAAATTCATAGAGTGCTGTAGACAAATAACGTTCGCCGTTATCTGGTGCTAAAGCAAGGACTTTCTTACCTGTACCTAATTTCTTGGCAACCTCAATTGCCCCGTAAATCGCTGCAGCTGAAGAAATCCCAACAAGGAAGCCTTCTTTTCCACCAATTTCACGGCCAAGTGCTAGAGCATCATCTGACGTTACGCGGACGATACCATCATAGGCCTTTGTATCAAGTGTTTCAGGAATAAATCCAGCTGAGATACCTTGAATTTTGTGAGGTCCTGGTTTTTCACCAGACAAGATAGCTGACTCGTCTGCCTCCACTGCATAAACTTGAATGTTTGGATTTGCTGCTTTAAGAGCGTGAGAAACACCTGAGATCGTTCCACCAGTACCAACACCACCTACAAAAGCATCTAGTCCATCAGAACCGAAAGCAGCCAGTATTTCAGCTCCTGTTGTTCTTTCGTGTACTTCTGGATTAGCTGGATTATTAAATTGGAGTGGAAGGAAGCCGTCACGTTCAGCGGCGATTTCCTGAGCTTTGGCAATGGCCCCTTTCATTCCTTCGCTACCAGGAGTGAGGACGAGTTCAGCACCATAGGCTTGGATAATCTTACGGCGTTCCACGCTCATCGTTTCAGGCATGACGATAACAACTTTATATCCTTTAGCAGCACCTACCCATGAAAGACCAATACCAGTGTTTCCACTCGTTGCTTCAACAATGGTAGCACCCGGTTTTAGAATACCATCTTGTTCCGCTTTTTCAATCATACTAAGGGCAATACGGTCTTTTACTGACGATCCAGGGTTAAAAGCTTCTAGTTTAACATAGACGTCTGCAGCACCCTCTGGAACAATGTTGTTGAGTTTAACAATCGGTGTTTGTCCGATTAGTTCAGTAATATTATTATAAATAGTCATAGATATACCTCTTTGTATAAGATGATACTAGTATAACGCGCTCAAGGCTATTTGTAAAATATAGAAATCCTATCAAAGTGATAGGATTTTTTTATATCAAAAGTCTAAGCCATTAATTTTTAATCGATTGTGATAAGCCAATTCTAATAAATAGGTGTAAAGCGGAAGGATGTCCGCTTTTTTAGGGAATTCAAATTTATGGAAACTCAGATGCTCATTATGTGCTTTTAGAAAGACATTTTCTAAATAAGTGATCGTAATCTCACTATCATCTATACCTGCTCCAGCAGTTTCCATTTCAACGTTTACAATGTTCATCAAAAAGAGTGACTTAACAGACGTCTTGCGACCAGTAGCACCTTGCTTATCTGTAAAAATAATACGGATATTTGTAAAGATAATTGAATCGCGAATAAGTTTATATCCACTTTGAATTTCTTCATTCTCTAGTAGATATTGTCCATATTCTTTAATAAGAGTCTCTTTGTTTTCCTCGCTAAAGTTTCCAGCAAGTCCTTGAATAAATTTCCCAAACGCCATGTATTTCTCCTTTGTTTACACTAAGTTTACAGGAACTTCAACTTCTCGTAAATATTGATCAGTTAAAGTGATTTTTCCATTAAAGAACTCAACAAGAGCGGCTTTGATATTTTCTTTCTCTTCCTTATCAACATAGATCATTGTAGCAATTTGATCTGTAAAGTTTGTATCCAGCTCCATGAGATGATGCTCTCTAAGGAAATTGCCATATTCTTGATACTGAGCGTAAGACATCTGAATGGCTATGCCAGCTTGCTCTTTGATTTCAATAATGCCTATTTCTTTGACAGCCAAGGCTACACTTCCTGCGTAAGCGCGAATCAAACCACCAGCACCTAACTTAATTCCACCAAAGTAACGAGTAACTACTACGCAGACATTCGTAAGATTATGATTTTCTAAGACGCCAAGCATAGGGACTCCAGCAGTACCACTAGGTTCGCCATCATCACTCGTACGCTTGATCTCACTGCGTTCACCTACAATAAAAGCAGAGCAGTTATGGGTGGCTTTGTAGTGCTCTTTTTTGATAGCAGTGATAAAGTCACGAGCTTCTTCTTCACTATAGACACGCTTTGCGTGACAGATAAAGCGTGATTTTTTGATTTCTTCTTGGACTTGCCCGTTCTCTTTAATTGTTTTAAATTCCATGATTTAATTGTACTAAAAAATTACCTAAAGCGCTAGATTTTTACGAATAAAGAAGTATGAAAGTAAATCCAAATTACCTCGGTCGCTTGTTTACTGAGAAAGAATTAACAGAAGAAGAACGGCAGATGGCTGAGAAACTTCCAGCAATGAGAAAAGAGAAAGGGAAACTGTTTTGTCAACGTTGTAATAGTAGTATTCTAGAAGAATGGCATTTGCCTATAGGCGCTTACTATTGTAGGGAGTGTTTATTGATGGAGAGAGTCAGGAGTGATCAAGCTTTATACTATTTTCCACAGGAGGATTTTCCTAAGCAAGACGTCCTCAAATGGCGTGGTCAGTTAACACCTTTTCAAGAAAAAGTTTCAGAGGGACTTCTTCAAGCGGTAGACAAGCAAGAGCCAACCTTGGTTCACGCTGTAACAGGAGCTGGAAAGACAGAGATGATTTATCAAGTTGTGGCTAAAGTGATTGATGAAGGTGGTGCAGTTTGTTTAGCCAGCCCTCGAATAGATGTTTGCTTGGAGTTATATAAGCGACTGCAGAATGACTTTGCTTGTGAGATAGCACTACTTCATGGTGAGTCAGAACCCTATTTTCGAACACCACTAGTTGTTGCAACGACTCATCAGCTGTTAAAATTTTATCATGCTTTTGATTTGCTGATAGTGGATGAAGTAGATGCCTTTCCTTATGTTGACAACTCTGTTCTTTACTATGCTGTAAACCAATGTGTAAAAGAGGAGGGGTTAAGGATATTTCTTACAGCAACTTCTACAGATGAGTTAGATAAGAAGGTTCGCACTGGAGAATTAAAACGATTGAGCTTGCCAAGACGATTTCATGGAAATCCATTGATTATTCCAAAGCCAGTTTGGTTATCAGACTTTAATCACTATATAGAAAAGAGTCAGTTGTCTCCAAAGTTAAAGTCCTACATTAAGAAGCAGAGAAGAACAAGTTATCCGTTGTTAATCTTTGCATCTGAGATTAAGAAAGGCGAGAAACTAAAAAAACTCTTGCAGGAACAGTTTCCAAATGAAAACATCGGCTTTGTGTCCTCTGTTACAGTAGATCGATTAGAGCAGGTACAAGCTTTTCGAGATGGGGAGTTGACAATCCTTATTAGTACGACAATCTTGGAGCGTGGAGTCACTTTTCCTTGTGTAGATGTCTTTGTAGTGGAAGCTAATCATCGTCTTTTTACTAAGTCTAGCTTAATCCAGATTGGTGGTCGTGTTGGCCGAAGTATGGATAGACCGACTGGTGAATTGCTCTTCTTTCATGATGGATTAAATGTTTCCATTAAAAAAGCAATCAAGGAAATTAAGCAGATGAACAAGGAGGCAGGTTTATGAACTGTTTATTATGTGGACAGACAATAAAGAGTGACTTGACATTTAGTCACCTCTTGCTGTTTAAGAATGAGAACAACTATCTTTGTTCAGATTGTGAGTCTACTTTTGAGAAGATTGGTGAGGACTATTGCCCGAACTGCATGAAAATAGATGTGTCAACAAAGTGTCAAGATTGTAAACTCTGGTGTAAAGAAGGGATTCAAGTTGATCATAGAGCGATTTTTATCTATAATCAAGCTATGAAAGACTTTTTTAGTCGATATAAGTTTGATGGAGATTTTCTACTTCGAAAGGTTTTTGCTCCTATTCTAGCTAATGAATTGAAAAAGTATGGAGACTATCAATTTGTTGTTATTCCCCTAAGTCCTGAAAGATTGCTTGAGAGGGGATTTAACCAGGTTGAAGGTTTGGTTGAGGCAGCAGGCTTTTCTTTTCAAGATTTACTAGGGAAAAGAGAAGAGACGGCTAGTTCTTCTAAGAATCGATCGGAACGATTAGCTACCGAAATTCCATTTTTTATAAAAACTGAAGACCCTCTTCCTAAGAAAATTTTGGTTATTGATGACATCTATACAACAGGGGCAACTGTGAATCGTGTGAAACGACTTTTGGAAGAAGCAGGTGCTTTGGATGTTAAAACTTTTTCCCTTGTAAGATGAGGAAAAAATTTGCAAAATGAAAATGAAAGCGTTATAATATAGTTAGAAAAACAAAAATGTTTAGAAAGAAGGTACTTATATGATTAAATATAGTATCCGTGGTGAAAACCTAGAAGTAACAGAAGCAATTCGTGATTATGTAGTTTCTAAACTCGAAAAGATCGAAAAGTATTTCCAACCTGAGCAGGAGTTGGATGCACGTGTGAACTTGAAAGTTTACCGTGAAAAAACAGCAAAGGTTGAGGTAACAATTCCACTTGGATCTATCACTCTTCGTGCTGAAGATATTTCTCAAGATATGTATGGTTCTATCGATCTTGTAACAGATAAAATTGAACGTCAGATTCGTAAAAATAAAACTAAAATCGAACGTAAGAATAAAAGTAAAGTTGCGACAAGTCAACTCTTTACAGATGCTCTAGTTGAGGATGTAAATGTTGTGCAACCAAAAGTCGTTCGTTCAAAACAAATTGATTTGAAGCCAATGGATTTAGAAGAAGCCCTTCTTCAAATGGATTTATTGGGACATGATTTCTTTATCTATGTAGATGTAGAAGATCAAACAACTAATGTTTTGTATCGCCGTGAAGATGGTGAAGTCGGTTTGTTAGAAGTAAAAGAATCATAAAATAGAATGTTTAAAGTGGTTTACACTGGTGTAAACCACTTTTGTATTGCAATATTATAAAAGGTATAAATGGGGGCAGTTATGAAAGACGTGGTGATTGTTTCTGCAGTACGAACTCCAATAGGCTCCTTTGGAGGAGGTTTGAAGAATGTTTCAGCTGTTGATTTGGGAGTGTTGGTTATTAAGAGTGCTTTGGAAAAAGCCAATGTCAAACCAGAGCTAGTAGATGAAGTGATTATGGGGAATGTACTAGGCGCAGGTTTAGGGCAAAACGTAGCTCGTCAAATGAGCATACACGCAGGACTCCCTGAATTTACACCAGCCTTTACTATCAACAAGGTTTGTGGTTCCGGTTTGAAGGCCGTGCAGTTGGCTGCTCAAGCGATTCGATGTGGCGATGCAGATATTATCGTAGCTGGTGGTGCAGAAAACATGAGTCAGGCTCCATACGTTTTGCCAAGTTTCCGTTGGGGTGGCCGTATGGGAGATTCGAAAGTGGTAGATACCATGATTAAGGACGGTTTGTCTGATGCCTTTAACGAATACCATATGGGAATTACAGCTGAAAATGTGGCTGAAGAATATGGCATCAGTCGAGAAGAGCAAGATGCTCTTGCTTTAGAGTCACAAAAACGAGCAGTTGCAGCTATAGAATCTGGACGCTTTAAAGAAGAGATTGTGCCAGTTGTCATTCCTCAACGCAAAGGCGATCCTATCGTTTTCGATACAGATGAATATCCTAGAAAAGATGCTAGCTTAGAGAGCCTGTCTAAGCTAGGTCCGGTTTTCAAAAAAGACGGTTCTGTCACAGCGGGAAATGCTTCAGGAATCAATGACGGGGCAGCCGCTGTCTTGATGATGAGTGCTGAAAAAGCTGAAGAATTAGGACTTTCAGTGATTGCCCACATTCGTTCGTATGCAAGTGCAGGTTTGGATCCTAAGATGATGGGATGTGGACCGATTTATGCGACTCGCAAGGCTCTTGAAAAAGGCAATTTGACAGTCGAAGATCTCGACTTGATTGAGTCAAATGAAGCTTTTGCTGCCCAGGCTTGTGCAGTTGGTAAAACACTTGGTTTCAACACAGATATTGTCAACGTCAATGGTGGCGCCATTGCTCTTGGTCACCCAATTGGGGCTTCCGGTTGCCGTATCCTAGTAACGCTGCTACATGAGATGATGAAACGTGATGCTAAAACTGGCTTAGCAACTCTCTGTATCGGAGGAGGGATGGGGACTGCCCTTATCGTGGAACGTTAGGTGTTAGTGATCTGAACACGTGGGTAGGAGGGTGATGATTCCCTCCTCTTTTTGTGTCTGAAGTTAGAGAAATCAATCATGAAAGAAAGGCTTGCATCTTTTAAAAGGTCGCTTTTTAAGGGTTTTTGTGATATAATAATGCGCAAGAGGTTTAGAATGAAAAAAAATAATTTAATCCCGTTTTCTGCAGTCTTGCTAGGACTTGCAACTTTCGGAATCTTAACTTTGCTGATTATTTTTTCACATAATCTTGCTGTAACAATCACTGTTTTGTTTTTATTTGTACTGCTTTATTTGCTTTTATTCGTTTGGCAAAAAAAACAGTATGAAAAGAGCGAAATTGAACAAATCCAATATGTAAATCACCAAGCCGAAAATAGCTTGAGTACTTTGCTTGATCAAATGCCGGTGGGAGTCCTGAAATTAGACTTATCAAGCGGAGAAGTGGAATGGTTTAATCCCTATGCTGAGCTGATTTTAACTACTGAAGAAGGGGAAATTGATGTTGAGTTAATTCAAACCATCATCAAGGCTTCTGTTGGGAATCCAGGTTCGTATGCTACCTTGGGCGAAACACGATATGCTGTCCATATGGACAAGGCTTCAGGTGTTTTGTATTTCTTTGATGTTTCTGGAGAGTACGAAGCAACTGTTGAATTGGTAACTAGTCGTCCAGTCATTGGAGTCATCTCGGTAGATAACTATGATGATTTGGAGGATGCGACATCTGACTCAGATATCAGTCATATCAATAGTTTTGTAGCCAATTTTGTTTCAGAATTTGCTAGTAAGTATGCTATGTTTTCTCGCCGTGTGGGGATGGATCGTTTTTATGTATTCACAGATTACACGGTACTAGAGGAATTGATGAATGATAAATTCTCCGTTATTGATACTTTCCGAGAAGAATCAAAACAGAGGCATCTACCCCTAACCTTAAGTATGGGATTTTCTTATGGTGATGGAAACCATGAAGAGATAGGGAAAATTGCCTTGCTCAACTTGAACTTAGCAGAAGTTCGCGGTGGTGATCAGGTGGTGGTCAAGGAAAATAACGAAACCAAGAATCCTGTCTACTTTGGTGGAGGAACTGCTGCATCTATCAAACGTACTCGTACACGTACCAGAGCCATGATGACAGCCATTTCTGATAAGATTCGAAGTGTTGACCAAGTTTTTGTAGTCGGTCATAAAAATCTAGATATGGATGCTTTGGGATCTGCTGTTGGTATGCAGTTGTTTGCAAGTAATATTATTGAGAACAGTTATGCTGTCTATGATGCAGACCATATGCCAGCAGATATCGAACGTGCTATTCAGTTCTTGAAGAAGGAAGATGTCACGAAACTTTTATCTCTTACAGATGCGATGAAGTTAGTTACAAACCGTTCATTATTGATTCTGGTGGATCATTCCAAGACGGCTTTGACTTTGTCAAAAGATTTTTATGATTTGTTCACTCAAACTATTGTTATTGACCATCATAGACGTGATCAGGATTTCCCTGAAAATGCAGTCATCACCTATATTGAAAGTGGGGCAAGTAGTGCCAGTGAGTTGGTCACAGAATTGATTCAGTTCCAAAATTCTAAGAAAAATCGTTTGAGTCGTATGCAGGCCAGTGTTTTGATGGCTGGTATGATGCTGGATACCAAGAATTTCACATCTCGCGTGACGAGCCGAACCTTTGATGTGGCTAGCTATCTGAGAACACGGGGAAGTGACAGTATTGCTATTCAGGAGATTGCTGCGACAGATTTTGAAGAGTACCGTGAGGTAAATGAACTCATTTTACAAGGTCGTAAGTTAGGTTCAGATATCTTGATTGCCCGAGCTAAGGACTCAATGTCTTATGACACAGTTGTTATCAGTAAGGCTGCCGATGCTATGCTGGCTATGTCAGGTATTGAAGCCAGCTTCGTTCTAGCAAAAAATACACAAGGATTTATCTCTATCTCAGCTCGAAGTCGTAGTAAAATCAATGTGCAACGCATTATGGAAGAGTTGGGTGGCGGTGGTCACTTTAATCTAGCTGCCGCGCAAATCGAGGATATGAGTTTGTCGGAAGCAGGAGAAAAATTGACTCAACTAATCTTGGAAGAACTAAAGGAAAAGGAGAAAGAAGAATGAAAGTAATCTTTTTAGCAGATGTTAAAGGAAAAGGGAAGAAAGGCGAAATTAAGGAAGTACCAACTGGCTACGCTCAAAACTTCCTGATTAAAAAGAATTTGGCCAAGGAAGCGACTGCTCAAGCAGTGGGTGAGTTGCGTGGAAAACAAAAATCTGAAGAAAAGGCTCATGCAGAGATGATTGCTGAAGCAAAGGCTATCAAGTCCAAGCTAGAAGCTGAAGAAACTGTTGTAGAGTTTGTTGAAAAGGTTGGACCAGATGGCCGTACATTTGGTTCCATCACTAACAAGAAAATTGCAGAAGAATTGCAAAAGCAGTTTGGTATTAAGATTGATAAACGCAATATTCAAGTGCAAGCACCAATTCGAGCAGTAGGTTTGATTGATGTACCAGTGAAGATCTATCAAGATGTTACAAGTGTCATCAATCTTCGTGTAAAAGAAGGTTAAGTTTACAACTTCTTGACAAGATTGTAAAAGGAAGGAAAGTCGGATGGCAGAAGTAGAGGAACTGCGAGTTCAACCTCAGGATATTTTAGCAGAACAATCTGTTCTTGGGGCTATTTTTATAGATGAGAGTAAGCTCGTTTTTGTCCGAGAATATATTGATTCTCGCGACTTCTTTAAGTATGCTCATCGGTTGATTTTCCAAGCGATGGTAGATTTGTCGGATCGTGGGGGAGCGATTGATGCGACGACGGTTCGAACGATTTTGGATAGCCAAGGCGATCTCCAAAATATTGGTGGCTTGTCCTATCTTGTTGAAATCGTCAACTCGGTACCAACTTCAGCTAATGCGGAATATTATGCTAAAATTGTAGCGGAAAAGGCTATGCTACGTCGCTTGATTTCCAAGTTGACAGAGTCTGTCAACCAAGCTTATGAGGCTTCTAAGCCTGCAGATGAAATCATCGCTCAGGCTGAGAAGGGACTCATTGATGTCAGTGAAAACGCCAATCGTAGTGGTTTCAAGAATATTCGAGATATTCTGAATATCAACTTTGGGAACCTAGAAGTTCGGTCACAACAAACTACGGATATCACTGGTATTGCAACGGGCTACCGTGATTTGGATCATATGACGACAGGTCTCCATGAGGAGGAATTAATTATTCTAGCGGCGCGACCAGCGGTTGGTAAGACAGCCTTTGCTTTAAACATTGCGCAGAACATCGGGACTAAGTTGGACAAGACGGTTGCCATCTTTTCACTGGAAATGGGTGCGGAAAGTCTAGTAGACCGTATGTTGGCGGCCGAAGGATTAGTGGAGTCCCATTCTATCCGTACAGGTCAATTGACTGATGAGGAGTGGCAAAAGTATACCATTGCTCAAGGGAACCTAGCCAACGCGAGTATCTATATCGATGATACACCAGGGATTCGGATCACGGAAATTCGTTCGCGTTCACGTAAATTGGCTCAAGAAACAGGCAATCTAGGCTTGATTTTGATCGACTACCTACAGCTTATCACAGGGACTGGTCGTGAGAACCGCCAACAAGAAGTATCTGAAATTTCTCGTCAGTTGAAAATTCTAGCCAAGGAATTAAAGGTTCCAGTTATTGCTCTTAGTCAGCTATCTCGTGGAGTGGAACAGCGTCAGGATAAGAGACCAGTCTTGTCTGATATTCGTGAATCGGGTTCTATCGAGCAGGATGCGGATATCGTAGCCTTTCTATACCGTGACGACTACTACGATCGTGCGGGTGAAGAAGAGGAAGGAATTCCAAATAACAAGGTTGAGGTTATCATCGAGAAAAACCGTAGTGGAGCTCGTGGAACAGTGGAATTGATTTTCCAAAAAGAATACAATAAATTTTCAAGTATCTCAAAGAGGGAGGCATAAAATGTCAGATGCATTTACAGATGTAGCCAAGATGAAAAAAATCAAAGAAGAGATCAAGGCGCATGAGGGACAAGTCGTTGAAATGACTTTGGAGAATGGCCGTAAGCGCCAAAAAAATAGATTGGGTAAGCTAATTGAGGTGTATCCATCTCTATTTATCGTTGAATTTGGGGATGTTGAAGGAGACAAACAAGCCAATGTCTATGTTGAATCCTTCACCTACTCAGATATCTTGACAGAAAAGAATTTGATTCGCTATCTAGACTAAGAATCCTAAAATGAAGTGAGCTTTGCTCACTTTTTTCTTTTTCTCCCGAATAGTATAAACGAGGGTAACCTCGGAAATTTATATCATTAAGGAGAATGAATGACGTTTTTAAAATCAGGAGTTAAGAAGAGTAGATGTACTCAGTTGAGTGTAGGGCTGGCTACTTTGTTTGTTACAAGTACCTTTTTGTTGGGTGGGGAATTGGCTCATGCCGCCAGTGTAGCGCGTGGAGATGATTATCCGCTTCACTACAAAAATGGTAGTGTTGAAATCGATCAGTGGCGGATGTATTCTCGCCAGTGTACCTCTTTTGCGGCCTTTCGTTTGAGTAGTGTAAATGGCTTTGAGATTCCTCCTGCCTATGGAAATGCAAATGAATGGGGACATCGTGCAAGGCGAGAAGGCTACCGTGTGGATACTAAGCCAGAAGTTGGGGCTATTGCTTGGTCGACAGAAGGTTATTATGGGCACGTGGCCTGGGTATCAAATGTATCAGGGGATACGATTGAGATTGAAGAGTATAACTATGGGGTTCGAGAAAAGTATAACCGTCGAAAAGTCAAGGCTAGTTCGATGACAGGTTTTATTCATTTCAGGGATTTATCTACTAGTCATAGTGCAGGTGAGAATGCTCGTAGCTCAGAGCTTCCGTCTAGTGGGACAATAGTATTCACGGGGAAATCGCCTATTATGGACCAACCGTCAAGTACAGGACAGGTTATTAACTACTATTATGCTGGTGAGAGTGTAAGCTATGACCAGGTTATTGAAAAGGACGGTTATAAGTGGCTCGGTTATCTATCCTACAGTGGTGCTAGAAGATATGTGCAGTATACAAAGTTAAGCAATACAGAGAAAGGCTGGAAAAAAGAAGGAGGGAGTTGGTATTACCGAGAGAATGGTAAGCTGGCGACAGGATGGAAAAAAGTTAATGGCAATTGGTATCATTTAAAAGAGAATGGGGCCATGTCAACTGGCTGGATTAAGGATGACTCTCACTGGTATTATCTAAAGGCTTCAGGTGAGATGCAGACGGGCTGGCTTAAAGATAAGGGAACTTGGTATTACTTAGAGGAATCTGGCCGGATGAAAGCTAGTCAATGGTTCCAAGTCTCGGGTAAACATTACTATGTCGATGCTTCGGGAGCCTTAGCTGTTAATACGATTATTGATGGCTACAGACTAGACAGTGATGGGGTAAGGATAGGAAGTGTTTCTTAAACATCATACAAGCTTTCTTCTTGTTCATAAAATTTTAAAATGGATATCGAATTAGTTGACGTTCTTTAAATAGTATAATATAATAACATTAAAAACTATAAAAGGGGCTTTGTCTAATGGACAAGAAGAAAGTTATTTTAACAAGTTTAGCAAGTGCAGCTGTATTGGGTGCTAGTGTACTCGTTTCACAGCCTTCAGTAGTTAAGGCAGATGAAGGGAAAGCAGAAGAGCAGGCAGTTGCTCCTGCACAACCACAAGCTGGAACAGAAGGGGAGAGCGGTGCTCAAACTGAAAAGGGATCAGAAAACGCTAGTCCAGCTAATCCTGGTGCGACAAATCCAGTTAAGATGACCAAAGAAGAGTTGATGAAGGCTTTGGATGAACTTGAGGAACAGGCTATTAGTGATATTAAGGATAAGGAAGCGATTGAGGACAAAGAGGATGCAACTGAAGCTGTGAAGGAATATATCGGTAAGATGTATATTTCAGATACTCTTGAGTCTGGAGAGCTTAGCTTAGATAATATCATCGCTGAATTGCCAGAAGGTGCAGAAGATAAGGCTGTGGTAACAGGTCCTGAAGTTCAAACTAATAAAAAATTATCTACTGAGGAGAAGGCTCTACTAGACCAGGCTGAAAAAGATGCCAAAGAACAAGTTTCTCAAGCGACTGATGCCCTGGTTCAAGCCCTAGAATCTCTTGAAAATGCTGTAATTGAAGATATTAAAAAAGACGCTTCAATCACCAATAAAGAAGCGGCTATCAAAGAAGCCAAAGAAGAGATTGGTAAAGAAGATCTTTTGAAGGCTATCGCAGATGAGAATTTGGAGATTGGGGATGTTATTGTAGACTGGCCAGCAGATACGAGCGAGCACAAAACAGTAGCTGAACCTGTATCAGAATTCACAGATGAAGACCAAGCTAAGTTAGACGAAGCTGATAAAGAGGCTCAGGTTGATGCAGCAAAAGTTCGCTCAGAATTGCTTTCAACGCTTGAAGGTATCGAAAAATCAACTATCGATGACATCAACAAAGATGCTACTATCACTGATAAGGAAGCGGCGATTAAGGCGGCTAAAGAAGTGATTGGCAAGGACGGCATCTTGAAAGCTATCGAAGAAGGTGACATTGATGCCTCAGACTTGTTAGATGATTTCTTGGCAGAGGATAGCGATCAGGTAAGCCCAGCTGAATCGAAGACTCAATCACAGCTTTCTAGCCAAGACCAAGCTAAACTCACTGCAGCAGATAAGGAAGCAGCCGAGGTGGCTAAGAAAGAGGAAGAAGCTAAGAAGGCGGCAGAAGAAAAAGCCCACAGCGAATTGTTGACAACCCTTGAGGGTATCGAAAAATCAACCATCGATGACATCAACAAGGATGCCACTATCACTGATAAGGAAGCAGCGATTAAGGCAGCTAAAGAAGTGATTGGCAAGGACGGCATCTTGAAAGCTATCGAAGAAGGCGATATTGATGCCTCAGACTTATTGGCAGATTTCTTGGCAGAAGACAGTGATCAGGTGACACCGGCCGAAGCAAAAACTCAATCTCAACTTTCAAGCCAAGACCAAGCTAAACTTGCTGCAGCGGACAAGGAAGCTGCGGAAGAAAATAGTAATGCGAAAAAACTTGAGCTAAGTAAATTAGAAGAGCAAGTTGCTAAGATTAAAGCGCAATTATCAAGTTTACAAGTTTCTGGTGACAAGAATAGTCAAGTCAAAGACTTGCAACAAGCTTTAGCAGACTATGAGGATGCTATTAAGACTCTAAGCAGTGTCATGTCGGCTGTTCTTGAAATTGAAGACTTTAAAGGTGGGGTGAACGCAGTAGAAGCTGCAACTGCAGAGTTGCCAGAATACAACAAAGGTGCAAATGCGGTAGAAGCTGCTGTAAATGAACTCCCAGCCTATGGCGAAAGTGGCGCTCCAGCCGTAGCGAATGTTCCAGCTTATGGAGAAAGTGGTTCCCCAGCCGTAGCGAATGTTCCAGTTTATGGAGAAAGCGGTGCTCCGGCAGTAGCGAATGTCCCAGTTTATGGAGAAAACGGTGCTCCAGCAGTAGCGAATGTCCCAGTTTATGGAGAAAGCGGTGCTCCGGCAGTAGCGAATGTTCCAGTTTATGGAGAAAGCGGTGCCCCAGCAGTAGCCAATATTCCAGCCTACGCTGAAAAGATTGAACCAGCAGCAAACGAAGTTCCAGAATACACTGGCAGTGTAGCTCCTTTGGCTACAAGCCCTACTCTTGGAACTGAACAAGATCGTACCTACAAAGCGCCTGCAGCAACGGATGAACAACTCCTTCCAAATACAGGAAGCCAAGATGCTTCAGCAGTTGCATCGCTAGGATTTATTGGTCTCCTTCTTGGTTTGCTACCATTTGCAAAGAGAAAATTGAACAAATAAATCGCATAAAATCAATAAAAGAAAAGGATTTGAATGGTCCTTTTCTTTTTTATGGTGAAATAGGGACAAGTCCACGTTTTTCAGCTCTTTCCGATGGTATTTTTCCTTGCTTTCCTTTATAATGGGTGTATGGACAAGAAAAAATTATTATTAATTGATGGATCTTCTGTTGCTTTTCGAGCTTTTTTTGCGCTCTATCAGCAGTTGGATCGTTTTAAAAATGCTAATGGCCTTCATACCAATGCAATCTATGGCTTTCAACTCATGTTGAATCATGTCTTAGAGCGGGTTGAGCCCAGTCATGTTTTGGTAGCCTTTGATGCAGGTAAGACGACTTTCCGAACAGAGATGTATGCAGACTACAAGGGTGGCCGGGCTAAAACTCCAGATGAGTTTCGTGAGCAATTTCCCTTCATTCGTGAGTTGTTAGATTATCTTGGGATTCGCCATTATGAGTTGGCCCAGTATGAAGCGGATGATATCATCGGGACTCTAGGCCGTTTGGCTGAGAAAGATTCCTTCGATGTGACAATCGTTAGCGGAGACAAGGACTTGATCCAGTTGACGGATGAGCATACGGTGGTCGAGATTTCTAAGAAAGGTGTGGCTGAGTTTGAGGCCTTTACGCCAGACTATCTTATGGAAAAAATGGGCCTCACACCTGCTCAGTTCATTGATCTTAAGGCGCTGATGGGGGATAAGTCTGATAATATCCCTGGTGTCACGAAAATCGGTGAAAAAACAGGTATAAAGCTCTTGCTGGAACATGGTTCGCTTGAGAGTATTTATGAAAATATCGATGGAATGAAGGCTTCTAAGATGAAGGAAAATCTCATCAATGACAAGGAACAGGCCTTTTTGTCTAAAACACTTGCGACCATTGATACTCAGGCACCGATTGAGATTGGTCTTGATGATTTGCTCTATAGTGGACCAGATGTGGAAAATCTCGGAAAATTCTACGATGAAATGGGCTTCAAACAACTCAAGCAAGCTTTAAATGTTTCATCAACGAATGCGCCTGAAAGTTTGGATTTCACTATCGTTGATCACATCAGTCAAGACATGCTGAGCGCAGACTCTATCTTCCACTTTGAACTTTTTGGTGAGAACTACCATACAGATGACTTGGTTGGTCTTGCTTGGTCTTGTGGGGATAAACTTTATGCTACAGATAAACTCGAGCTCTTGCAGGAGCCGATTTTCAAGGAATTTTTAGAAAAAACACCTCTGAAAGTGTATGACTTTAAGAAAGCGAAGGTTCTTTTAAATCGCTTGGGCTTGAACCTGCAGGCACCTGCTTTTGACAGTCGCTTGGCAAAATACTTACTCTCAACAGTCGAGAACAATGAAATCTCAACCATTGCGAATCTCTACGGTCAAACATACTTGGTCGATGATGAGACTTTCTACGGTAAGGGGGTCAAGAAAGCTATCCCTGAGAGAGAGAAATTCTTGGAACACCTAGCTCGCAAGGTTGCTGTATTGGTTGAGACGGAGCCGGTTTTACTTGAAAAACTCAGTGAACATGGACAGTTAGACCTTCTCTATGACATGGAGCAACCTCTGGCTTTTGTCCTTGCTAAGATGGAAATTGCTGGGATCAAGGTCAAAAAAGAAACCCTACTTGAAATGCAGGCTGAAAATGAGGTCGTCATTGAGCAACTCACTCAAGAGATTTACGAACTGGCTGGTGAGGAGTTTAATATCAACTCGCCTAAGCAGTTGGGCGTCCTTCTCTTTGAAAAACTCGGTCTTCCTCTGGAATATACCAAGAAAACCAAGACAGGTTACTCGACAGCCGTGGATGTGCTAGAGCGACTAGCTCCTATTGCTCCGATTGTTAAAAAAATCCTCGACTACCGTCAGATTGCTAAGATCCAATCTACCTATGTGATTGGTTTGCAAGACTGGATTTTGGATGATGGCAAGATCCACACCCGCTATGTGCAGGATTTGACTCAGACTGGGCGTCTGTCTAGTGTAGATCCAAACTTGCAAAATATTCCTGTGCGTTTGGAACAAGGCCGTCTCATTCGTAAGGCTTTTGTGCCTGAGTGGGAGGATAGTGTGCTGCTCAGCTCGGACTATTCACAGATTGAATTGCGCGTTTTGGCTCATATTTCTAAGGATGAGCATCTGATTAAGGCCTTTCAAGAGGGAGCAGATATCCATACTTCGACGGCCATGCGGGTCTTTGGAATTGAACGCCCTGAGGATGTGACTCCAAACGACCGTCGTAATGCCAAGGCGGTTAACTTTGGAGTGGTTTACGGGATTTCAGACTTTGGCTTGTCTAATAATCTGGGCATCAGCCGTAAGGAAGCAAAAGCCTACATTGACACTTACTTTGAACGCTTCCCAGGTATTAAAAACTACATGGATGAGGTGGTGCGTGAGGCGCGTGATAAGGGTTATGTAGAGACTCTCTTCAAGCGTCGTCGCGAGTTGCCAGATATCAATTCGCGCAACTTTAACATTCGTGGTTTTGCAGAGCGGACAGCTATCAACTCCCCTATCCAGGGATCTGCAGCAGATATTCTCAAGATTGCTATGATTCAACTAGACAAAGCTCTAGTTGAAGGTGGCTATCAGACCAAGATGCTGTTGCAAGTGCATGATGAAATCGTCCTTGAGGTTCCAAAATCAGAACTAGCAGCCGTTAAAGCTCTAGTGAAACAAACCATGGAAGAAGCCATCCAGCTCAGTGTTCCCCTCATTGCAGATGAAAATGAAGGAGCAACCTGGTACGAGGCTAAATAAGAAAGCTATGATAGAGTTTGAAGCATTTGACTTCAAACTCTTTTTCATGATTTTCTGTAAGCAGTTTCCTTGACTTTTCCTTGTATTTGCGTTACTATATGTCCATATAAGATATGGGAGTCTGTGTACAGTCTGAGAGGAAGTGTTAAACTTCGACCGCACCTGATCTGGGTAATGCCAGCGTAGGGAACGATACTTAGCCGAATTCTGCACCTTTTCCATATATGGAAGGGGTTTTCTTTTTGTCAAAGGGAAACCTGAGAAAAGGAGGTTTTTATGAAAGCAAGCATTGCCTTGCAAGTCTTGCCCCTATCACAGGGGATTGATCGAATTGCTATTATCGATCAGGTTATTGCTTATCTGCAGGCGCAGTCCGTGACCATGGTGGTGACACCTTTTGAAACGGTCTTGGAAGGGGAGTTTGATGAGCTCATGCGTATTCTCCAAGAAGCGCTAGAAGTGGCAGGGCAGGAGGCAGATAATGTCTTTGCCAATGTCAAAATAAATGTAGGAGAGATTTTAAGCATCGATGAGAAACTTGAAAAGTATGATGAGACGACACATTAGTCTATTGGGTTTTCTAGGAGTCTTGTCAATCTGGCAGTTAGCAGGAATATTCAAACTTTTACCCAAGTTTATCCTGCCAACCCCTTTTGAAATTCTCCAGTCCTTTGTTCGTGACAGAGAATTTCTCTGGCACCATAGCTGGGCGACCTTGAGAGTGGCTTTGCTGGGGCTGGTTTTAGGAGTCTTGATTGCTTGCCTCATGGCGGTGCTTATGGACAGTCTGACTTGGCTCAATGATCTTATCTACCCTATGATGGTGGTTGTTCAGACCATTCCGACCATTGCTATAGCTCCCATCCTGGTTTTGTGGCTAGGCTATGGAATTTTACCCAAGATTGTCTTGATTATCCTGACGACAACCTTCCCTATCATCGTCAGTATCTTGGACGGTTTTAGGCATTGTGACAAGGATATGCTGACCTTGTTTAGTCTGATGCGAGCCAAGCCTTGGCAAATCCTGTGGCATTTTAAAATCCCGGTCAGTCTGCCTTACTTTTATGCAGGTCTAAGGGTTAGTGTCTCCTACGCCTTTATCACAACCGTGGTGTCCGAGTGGCTAGGAGGTTTTGAAGGTCTTGGTGTTTATATGATTCAGTCTAAAAAACTGTTTCAGTATGATACCATGTTTGCCATTATTATTCTGGTGTCGATTATCAGCCTTCTCGGTATGAAGTTGGTCGATATTAGTGAAAAATACGTGATTAAATGGAAACGTACTTAAATAGAGCGTTTTAGAAAAAGAAAAGAGGAAATAAAATGAAGAAAACATGGAAAGTGTTTTTAATGCTTGTAACAGCTCTTGTGGCTGTCGTGCTGGTGGCTTGTGGCCAAGGAACTGCTTCTAAGGACAGTAAGGAAGCGGAACTCAAGAAGATTGACTTTATCCTAGACTGGACGCCAAATACTAACCACACAGGGCTATACGTTGCCAAGGAAAAAGGTTATTTCAAAGAAGCTGGAGTGGATGTTGATTTGAAATTGCCACCTGAAGAAAGCTCGTCTGACTTGGTGATCAATGGCAAGGCGCCGTTTGCTATCTATTTCCAAGACTACATGGCTAAAAAATTGGAAAAAGGAGCAGGGATTACTGCCGTTGCTGCTATCGTTGAACATAATACATCTGGAATCATCTCACGCAAATCTGACAATGTCACCAGTCCAAAAGACTTGGTTGGTAAGAAATACGGAACTTGGAATGACCCAACGGAACTGGCTATGTTGAAAACCTTGGTAGAATCACAAGGAGGAGACTTTGAGAAGGTCGAAAAAGTACCAAACAACGACTCAAACTCTATCACACCAATTGCCAATGGCGTTTTTGACACTGCTTGGATCTACTACGGTTGGGATGGTATCCTTGCCAAATCTCAAGGCGTAGAGGCTAACTTCATGTATTTGAAAGACTATGTCAAGGAGTTTGACTACTACTCACCCGTTATCATCGCAAACAATGACTATCTAAAAGACAACAAGGAAGAAGCTCGTAAAGTCATCCAAGCCATCAAAAAAGGCTACCAATATGCCATGGAGCATCCAGAAGAAGCTGCAGATATCCTCATCAAGAATGCACCTGAACTCAAGGAAAAACGTGACTTTGTCATCGAATCTCAAAAATACTTGTCAAAAGAATACGCAAGTGACAAGGAAAAATGGGGACAATTTGATGCAGCTCGCTGGAATGCCTTCTACAAATGGGACAAAGAAAATGGTATCCTTAAAGAAGACTTGACTGACAAAGGTTTCACTAATGAATTTGTAAAATAATGACAGAAATTAGACTAGAACACGTAAGCTATGCCTATGGCGATGAAAAGATTTTAGAGGACATCAACCTGCAGGTGACTTCGGGTGAAGTGGTTTCTATCCTAGGTCCAAGTGGTGTTGGAAAGACCACTCTCTTTAACCTAATCGCTGGGATTTTAAAAGTCCAGTCGGGGAGAATTGTCCTTGATGGCGAGGAAAATCCTAAGGGGCGCGTGAGTTATATGCTGCAAAAGGATCTCCTCTTGGAGCACAAGACGGTGCTTGGCAATATCATCTTGCCCCTCTTGATTCAAAAGGTGGATAAGGCGGAGGCCATTGCCCGAGCGGATGAGATCCTTGCGACCTTCCAGTTGACAGCTGTACGGGATAAGTATCCTCACGAACTCAGTGGAGGGATGCGTCAGCGTGTAGCCTTGCTCCGGACCTATCTTTTTGGGCACAAGCTCTTTCTTCTTGACGAAGCCTTTAGTGCCTTGGATGAGATGACCAAGATGGAACTCCACTCTTGGTATCTGGAGATTCACAAACAGCTACAGCTGACGACCCTCATCATCACGCATAGTATCGAAGAGGCCCTCAATCTCAGCGACCGCATCTATATCTTGAAAAATCGTCCTGGACAAATTGTCTCTGAAGTCAAACTAGATTGGCCCCAGAACGAAGACAAGGAAGTCCAAAAAATTGCCTACAAACGGCAAATATTAGCAGAATTGGGATTAAATACGTAGCCTTTTAGGAAATTAGTATATATTAAATACAAGCGAAATCCTTGCTTGGATTTAATTGTTTCAAAGCTGATGAACATGCATGATTAGGCTTAATATTTAAAGAAATGGTAAGTTAATATAAAAATAATTAAATTTTAGTTGACATTTTGTAATGGAACTGTATAATATAATTGAACCATTATAGACAATAAGGAGGATAATGTGGTGAAAAAGAGAACTAGTAAACTCTTTCATGGCTTGATGGCCTTGCTACTGGTTGTGTCGGTCTTTTTGCCTGCACTCAAAGTTAGCACAGTTGTTCAAGCGGAGGAACTACCAGCGAGCAGTTACACAATGAAAACTGTTTCAAAAATCAACAATAACAAACTTGTTGATGGCGCTAAGTACGGGGAAGGTAAATTCTATCTTCAACCAACTTATAGTTTCCCAAATGATGTAACCCTCAAAGATGGGGATTACATGGTGTATCATGTTCCAAACGAATTTAAAATTGAAAAAGATTCTACTACGGAATTGAAAGCACCAGATGGGCAAACAACTATTGCTGAATTGACAACTAGTAAAGCAGATAACACAGCTACTGTCAAAGTGACAAATGCTGCTTACTTTGCTAATTTGTCAGAGAACAAGGAGATTACTGCCCTGTTTACAGTCGTTTGGGCAGATAGTGTTAAACTAAACACTCCTTATCAAATTAATATCCCAGGTGACCAAGTTTACACTTTGACTCGTATCGTCCCAGATGATGACCCAACTGGATTTACTAAATGGGGAGTTCAAGACTCAGACGACCCGAACTACGTAAACTGGCGTATCCGTGTTAACCGCTATGCAAAATCTTACACAGGGGTTAAACTCGAAGATACTATTCCAGAAGGACAAGTTCTTGCAAGTGAAATTACTGGTTACTACTTTACTGAGTGGAACAAAGCTGAAGCTCGTCCAAGACTAGAAGCTGCCCATATCAACGTTGTTGATGGAAATCACTTTACCATCACTCCAAACGGTGATGGCACAATGGACGGACAAGGTCTCTATATCCTATATAAAACTCGTCTAACTGCTCCAGTTGACAATGCAACTAAAAAAGCATTTAACGATGTAAAAGCGATAACCGATCAAGAAACATTTGATGTTCATGGATTTGCTGCTTTGACAACTACAGAAGGTATCGGTTCAGGTGCGAAGTCTGATGAGGTTGAATTCCAAGTTAAGAAAAAACTTGAAGGAAAAACTCTTGAGGCAGATGCATTTACTTTCCAATTGATTGCTCCAGATGGTTCTGTAACTGAAGCTAAAAACGATGCTGAAGGAAATGTTAAATTCCCAGCAGTTAAATTCTCTAATGAAGGTACATTCAAATACCAAATTAAAGAAGTAAATGACAACAAACCTGGCTATACATACGATGATTCAGTACTTGAAGCAGAAGTTACTGTAGCAAACGTGTATGGTCAAAAGATTGCAAGTGTTAAATATAAAGATTCTAAGAAAGAATTTACAAACACATACGCTGCTAAAGAAGCAAAACTTCAACTTGAAGCTAAGAAAGTCTTGAACGGTAAAGCTATCGAGGCTGGCCAATTTGAATTTGAGTTGAAAGAAAACGGAACAGTTCTCCACACTGTTTCAAACGATGCAAACGGTAAGATTCAATTCCCAGAACTTACCTTCACAAAAGAAGAAACTCGTACATTCACTATCTCTGAAAAAGCAGGTGATGTAGCCGGAGTTGAATACGATCCAAATGCTTATGAAGTAACAGTAGTCGTTACAGATAATGGTCAAGGCAAACTTGTTGCAACTGCAACTAACAACAACCCAACCTTCACAAACACTTATAAAGCAGCTACAACAACAGCTACTATCACGGCTACTAAAGTCTTGAATGGTAAAGCTCTAGAAGCTGGTAAATATGAGTTTGAACTTAAAGAAGGTGACAAAGTCGTTGCAACAGCTAAAAATGCTGCAGACGGCACTGTTACTTTCAAAGAAATTGAGTTCAATGAAGCAGGCGACCACACTTACACTATCACTGAAAAAGCAGGTAGCGAAGCAGGTGTGACATACGATACTGCCAAACACGAAGTTAAGGTGAACGTTAAAGATGACGGTGCAGGTCAACTTGTTGCAACTGTTACAGGTAACAACCCAACCTTCACTAACACTTATAAAGCATCTTCAACAACTGTAAATATTACCGCTAAGAAAGTCTTAGAAGGTAAAGCCCTTGAAGCAGGTAAATATGAGTTTGAACTTAAAGAAGGTGACAAAGTAATCGGAACAGCGACAAACGCTGCAGACGGTACAGTTGCTTTCGAAGGTATCGAATACAAAGAAGCAGGTAGCCACACTTACACTATCACTGAAAAAGCAGGTAGCGAAGCAGGTGTGACATACGACACTACTAAACACGAAGTGACTGTTAAAGTTGTTGACAACGGTGCAGGCAAACTTGTTGCGACTGTAACTGACAACAACCCAACCTTCACAAACACTTATGTTGCTTCTTCTACACAAGTAACCTTCACAGCTAAGAAAGTCTTGAAAGATAAAGAAAAAGATAAAGAACTTGCAGAAGGTCAGTTTAAGTTTGAACTTAAAGAAGGTGACAAATTAATCGAAACAGCGACAAACGCTGCAGACGGTACTGTTACTTTCAAAGCAATTAAGTACGCAGCAGCAGGTGAGCACACTTACACTATTACTGAAGTAAAAGGTAACGATGAGAATATCAAATATGATGAAAATTCTTACGAAGTGACAGTAAAAGTGACAGATAATGGTGCAGGTCAACTTGTAACAGAAGTTACAGGTAACAACCCAACAATCACTAACACGTATACTGAACCGAAAAAAGAAGAACCTAAGGAAGGTCCTAAGGAAGATCCTAAGGGTGAACAGCCTAAGGGAGATTTGCCAAATACTGGTGGATCAGACTTTACAGTATTCTCTACTATTCTTGGTCTAGTTCTTGCAGCTTTGGCAGGACTTGTATACCGTGCTAAAAAAGTTGACTAATCTTAACTTTGAATAACTAAAAAAGATGGAGACCGTTTGACGGTCCCATCTTTTTGTTTTGGATAGTTTATAATAATCTTCGCAACTTGTTCCCTTTTCCTTTAAAAAAATCAAAAATTTCGGTATAATAGTCAAAGATAGTCAAGGTTCAAAGAAGGAGTTTGATTTACTATGAGATTTAAAAATACATCAGATCATATCGAAGCCTATATCAAGGCGATTTTAGACCAATCTGGTATTGTGGAATTGCAACGGAGCCAGTTAGCAGATACCTTCCAGGTTGTACCGAGCCAGATCAACTATGTCATCAAGACCCGCTTTACGGAAAGCAGAGGTTACTTGGTTGAGAGCAAGCGTGGTGGCGGAGGCTACATTCGCATAGGGCGGATTGAATTTTCCAGTCATCATGAGATGCTCCGCGATTTGCTTTACTCGATTGGTGAGCGAGTTAGTCAGGAGATCTATGAGGATATTCTCCAGCTTTTGGTGGAGCAGGACTTGATGACCAAGCAGGAGATGACCTTGCTGGCATCTGTGGCAACAGATCGTGTCCTAGGGGAAGAATCCTCAGTTGTCCGTGCCAATATGCTCCGACAGCTATTACAAGAGGTAGATAGAAAAGAGAAGTAAGATGAACTATTCAAAAGCATTGAATGAATGTATCGAAAGTGCCTACATGGTTGCGAGCCATTTTGGAGCCCGTTATCTAGAGTCATGGCATTTGTTGATTGCCATGTCCAATCACAGTTACAGTGTGGCAGGTGCAACTCTAAATGATTATCCTTATGAAATGGATCGTTTAGAAGAGGTTGCGTTGGAACTGACTGAAACGGACTATAGCCAAGACGAAACCTTTACGGAATTACCCTTTTCCCATCGTTTGGAGGTTCTCTTTGCAGAAGCAGAGTATGTGGCCTCAGTGGTCCATGCAAAGGTGCTAGGGACAGAGCATGTATTATATGCAATCTTGCATGATGGCAATGCCTTGGCGACTCGCATCTTGGAGAGAGCAGGCTTTTCTTATGAAGACCAGAAAGATCAGGTCAGAATTGCTGCTCTTCGTCGCAATCTAGAAGAGCGTGCAGGATGGACAAGAGAAGATCTTAAGGCTTTGCGTCAACGTCATCGCACAGTAACTGACAAGCAAAATTCCATGGCCAATATGATGGGCATGCCTCAAGCTCAAAGTGGTGGTCTAGAGGACTACACGCATGACCTGACGGAGCAAGCGCGCTCTGGCAAGTTAGAGCCAGTTATAGGTCGAGACAAGGAAATCTCACGTATGATTCAGATTTTGAGTCGGAAGACCAAGAACAATCCGGTCTTGGTTGGAGATGCGGGTGTCGGGAAAACAGCTCTGGCACTTGGACTTGCTCAGCGTATTGCTAGTGGGGATGTGCCTGCGGAAATGGCCAAGATGCGTGTTCTAGAGCTTGATTTGATGAATGTTGTTGCGGGGACACGTTTCCGTGGAGATTTTGAAGAGCGCATGAACAATATCATCAAGGATATCGAGGAAGATGGCAAAGTGATCCTCTTTATCGATGAACTCCACACCATCATGGGTTCTGGTAGCGGTATTGACTCGACTCTGGATGCGGCTAATATCTTGAAGCCAGCCTTGGCTCGTGGAACTTTGAGAACGGTTGGTGCAACCACTCAGGAAGAATACCAAAAACACATCGAAAAAGATGCTGCCCTTTCTCGTCGGTTTGCCAAAGTGACGATTGAAGAGCCAAGTTTAGCTGACAGCATGATCATTTTGCAAGGTTTGAAGGCTACCTATGAGAAACACCATCGTGTGCAAATCACAGATGAAGCTGTTGAAACAGCTGTTAAGATGGCGCATCGTTACTTGACCAGTCGTCACTTGCCAGACTCTGCTATCGACCTCTTAGATGAAGCAGCAGCAACAGTGCAAAACAAATCCAAGCATGTGAAAACAGACGAATCCGACTTGACTCCAGCTGACAAGGCCTTGATGGATGGCAAGTGGAAACAAGCTGCTCAGCTAATCGCAAAAGAGCAGGAAGTCCCTGTCTATAAAGACTTGGTAACAGAATCTGAAATTTTGACTACCTTGAGTCGCTTGTCAGGTATCCCAGTCCAAAAACTGACGCAAACGGATGCCAAGAAATACCTTAATTTGGAAGCGGAATTGCACAAACGTGTCATTGGCCAAGATCAAGCTGTTTCAAGCATTAGCCGTGCCATTCGCCGCAACCAGTCAGGTATTCGTAGTCACAAGCGTCCGATTGGTTCCTTTATGTTCCTAGGGCCGACAGGAGTCGGTAAGACCGAATTGGCCAAGGCTCTGGCAGAAGTCCTCTTTGATGACGAATCAGCCCTTATCCGCTTTGATATGAGTGAGTATATGGAGAAATTTGCGGCTAGCCGTCTCAATGGAGCACCTCCTGGCTATGTGGGCTACGAGGAAGGTGGGGAGTTGACCGAGAAAGTTCGCAACAAACCTTACTCTGTGCTCCTCTTTGACGAGGTAGAGAAGGCTCACCCAGATATCTTTAATGTCCTCTTGCAGGTTCTGGACGACGGTGTCTTGACAGATAGCAAGGGACGCAAGGTGGATTTTTCAAATACCATTATCATCATGACGTCAAACCTTGGTGCAACAGCCCTTCGTGATGACAAGACGGTCGGCTTTGGCGCGAAAGACATTCGTTTTGACCAGGAAAATATGGAAAAACGCATCTTTGAAGAGCTGAAAAAAACTTATCGACCAGAGTTTATCAACCGTATTGATGAAAAGGTAGTCTTCCATAGCTTGGATAGCGAACATATGCAGGAAATTGTCAAGATTATGGTTAAACCATTGATTGCTAGCCTGGCAGAGAAAGGCATCGACTTGAAACTGCAAGCTTCGGCCCTGAAGTTGCTAGCTAGTCACGGTTACAATCCAGAAATGGGAGCTCGCCCACTTCGCAGAACCCTGCAAACAGAAGTGGAGGACAAGTTGGCAGAACTTCTTCTTAAGGGAGAATTAGTGGCAGGCAAGACTCTCAAGATTGGTGTCAAAGCAGGTCAATTAAAATTTGATATTGCTTAAAAATGGAGAGTCAGGAGCAGTCCTGATTCTTTTTTTGCTACTTTTTTATAAAAAATGATAAAAAACTATTGACAAAACAAAAATATAGTATATAATAAAAACATAGAAAATAAAAATATCAAAAATTATAAAAAGGTAAAACGTTTATGAAAAAGAAAACAGCAGTGGTATTTGGGACCTTTGCCCCTCTTCATCAGGGTCATATCGATCTGATCCAGCGAGCGAAGCGTCAGTGTGACCAGGTCTGGGTAGTCGTTTCAGGCTATGAGGGAGACAGAGGGGAGCAGGTAGGTTTAAGTCTTCAAAAACGATTTCGCTATATCCGAGAGGCTTTTCGTGATGACGAATTGACCTCTGTCTGCAAGCTGGATGAGACCAACCTTCCCCGTTACCCTATGGGCTGGCAGGAGTGGTTGGACCAGATGTTAGCGGAGATTTCCTATGATGAAAACCAGCAAGAACTGATTTTCTTTGTGGGAGAAGCAGACTACCAGCAAGAACTAGCTAAACGTGGATTTGGCACCGTCTTGCAAGAAAGAAAGTTTGGTATCTCAGCGACTATGATTCGAGAAAATCCAAGCAAATATTGGAAATATATCGCTCAACCCTTCCGTCGTCAGTTTACCAAGAAAGTGTTGATCATGGGAAGTGCTAGCAATGGGAAGACCACTCTGGCCAAGGATTTGGCAAGGTATTACGATGCACCCGTTAGTCTGGAATACGCGCGTGAGTACCAGATCAAAAACAATGTCCGCGACGATGAATTGACTCCAAAGGATTATTATTATCTCCTTTTAGGGCAGTATGACCAGACCTCCAAGTTAATCGATAGTAATGCCAATCGAGGCCTTGTGATAGCCGATACCAACTCCTTGGTAACCAAGGGCTACTATGACTATTACATGGAGACTGAGGACCAAGAGGACTTATCAGGAGAAACCTTTGACAATCTCTTTGCCTCTATCTTGGCCAAGGAAAAATGGGATTTGATTCTCTTCGTGCAACCTGTCGGCTCCTATGTCAATGACGGATTTAGAGATATGACCATGGCAGAGGACCACATTCGCTACAGTTTTTCCCAGCATTTGGACCAGATGAGAGAGCGATACTTAACCACTATTCCACTAGTTTATCTAGCGGAGGATTACCTAGGCAATTATGAAGTAGCCAAAGTGGCTATTGATGCCATTTACCAAGCAGATTAGGAGAAAATGATGAAAACAGTAACTAAAAAAATCACACAATTTATCGAAAACTTTAAAAATGTCCATTCCGAAGCACGTAAGATTGGTTTTGCAGGAATCATGCGCTTGCTATGGAAAGATCTCTTTGTCGGCCGTAGTCTTTTCCAGTGGTTGTATCTCATCGCCCTGTCAAGTGTTCCCTTGTTCTTAGAGTTCACGCAAAATACAGAAAGCCATGACTGGTTGAGCTTGTTTGCATCCTGGACTGGGATTGTCTGTGTTATCTTGGTAGCAGAAGGGCGTGCGAGCAACTATCTCTTTGGGGCCATTAACTCGGCTATCTACTTGATCTTGGCCATGAATGCGACTTTTTATGGAGAAGTCTTGACGACTGTTTACTTCTTTGTCATGCAGCCGATTGGTCTCTATGCTTGGCTGTCCAATCGTATCAATGAACAGGAAAAGCCAGAAGAATCTCACTTTGAAGCTAAGAAATTATCTGTTCTTGACTGGCTCAAGTACTTGGCCTTGACTGCCCTCATTTGGATTGGTATGGGCTTGGCTTATCAAAGTATCAATAGCGCTCGTCCTTTCCGTGATAGTGTTACTGATGCGACCAATGGTGTCGGTCAGCTTTTGATGACACGTCTCTACCGTGAGCAATGGATTTTCTGGATTGCAACCAATCTCTTTAGTATCTACCTCTGGTGGGGTGAAAATATCCACATCCAAGGGATGTACTGGGTTTACACACTCAACAGTCTAGTGGGTTGGTACCAATGGACTAAGGCAGTTCGAAAGGAGGCATAAGATGGCAGATACGATGATTCCAGCCGGGATGACGGAAAAAGAATATTATGAAATCCATGCCAGTCAGGAGGAGTTTTTAGACTGGTACTACAATCAGGAACTCCCTCAATATGAAAAACCAAGTGTGACAGTAGATATGGTAGCCTACTGCTTTGTCGAAGGAAAGATCAAGCTCCTGCTGATCCGTCGCAAGGCTCACCCTTATCAGAATTGTTTAGCCTTAGTTGGAGGTTTTATGGACAAGGGAGAAGATGCTGCACATGCCTGTCAGCGCGAGGTGAGAGAAGAAGTCAATCTCAACCTACCTTTGGAGAAAATCGAGCAATTGATGACGGTATCGACCCCCGGGCGTGACCCCCGGGGCTGGACAGTGACCATTGCCCACTTAGTGTACCTACCTAGTCGTGCCTTAGACCTCGTTCAGGCAGGTGACGATGCCAAGGATGTGGTTTTTGTAGATGTCGATTTTCAGACAGGCAAATGCTACCTAGATGGAGTCGAGCTGGAGGAGCAAGCCTTCGCCTTTGACCATTATGCCATTATTCAAGAGTCCATCAAACGAATCCAAGGCCGTCTCGACTGGAACCCGACCTTCCTCTATCTGCTGGAAGAGGAGTTCACTGTCTATGAAGGAACCGAACTGGTCAATCTCATCAACCCCGGTCGCCCAATCGTCAGCAATAACTTTCTCGTAAAATACGGAGAATATGTAGAAGAAGTCGGACTCAAACGAGTACCCAAAAAGAAACCAAGAAAAACCTATCGATTGAAATAAAAAGTGAGGTCGGGACAAAGTTCCCGACCTTTTTATTTATCATCATTTTTTATGAATGGTTATCTTTCTTAGGATTGCTCAACATGTGAGTAAAGAAGTCTTTATATCGATACTTGAGATAGTTCTCATGTAAAAATAACAAAGCGATATAAACAATCAAAAAGATTGTAGTCAGATAGAAGACATCAAATGCAGTTCGCGCATAGTAAGTGGCTGATTGATAAGAGGCAATAGCTCCCAAAATCAACCAAGGAAGATACTTGTAATACTTATTTAGCATAAGAGTGCACCTCCTATATTCTATTTCAATGTCATTATATTCCTTTGTCTAACACAATACAAGCGATTACACAAAGATGATGTAAAAAATAGGACTCTAATCTAAAAAATTTTCTATTTTTCGTTTCAATTACGAATAGAAATAGTAGAGAGAAATTTTTTTAAAATAGTTTCTCTAAATAGTTGACAGATTCAAAGCCTAATGTTACAATTATATTACAAAAAGATTTCTTAACATTTCAAAAATGTTACAAAGGAGTAGAAAAATGAAAAAGAAAACCTATATCAAATTGATGGCAGCGACTGTATTGGCTTCTACCTTGCTACTAGGAGCTTGTGGAAATAAAAACGAAACCACTCAAACCAGCAGCTCTGCCAAGACAAGTCAATCATCAAGCTCTAAAGCAGCTTCTTCTAGCAAAGAAAGCAAGACACAAAAATCTTCAAGCTCAGCTTCATCTGAAAAGGCTCAGGCATCTTCTGGTCAGTCTTCTACAACGGCAGATCAGTCACAAGCGAAACCGGCACCTGAATCAAGACAAGAACAAGCAGCTCCTAGTCAACAAGCTCCATCTCAGGCACCTTCAACTCAGCAAGACTCTCAAGCCCAGTCTAACCAGTCGGGCTATGATCCAACAACTGACCGCAAACTTCAAGACAAGCAAGCAGAACACAACAAACGCTACAAGGGTGTTTTAACCATGGTCGATGGTGACTTCTCAGCAGCTGCAGGCAACTGGAAGGGAGCGAATGGCGAAACCATTACAGTTTCATCAGGGGGGCAATTCACAGTAGAAACTGCAGATGGAAAGAAAGAAAATTATTCTATCAGAGGCTACTCTTACACCCTTGATGATGGTAAGTATAATGCCAAAATCGGTGGAGGAAAAATCATCCAAATTACAACAGGTGCGGATGGTAAAGTTTCGAGCGTTTCCTTGATTCAATAATAGTATCTAGGTTTTCCTAGAATCTAAAAAAACCGTAAACTCAAGCGAGTTACGGTTTTTTCTATTATGCTTTGTCTAATTGCAAGAGGGCTTCAATCTCTGCTAGGGTGTTAGCTTGTGAAATGGCTCCACGAAGTTTGGCAGCGCCGGATGTTCCCCGGAGATAGTGAGGAGCGAGGCCTCGGAATTCACGAACTGCTACGTTTTCCCCCTTGAGGTTAATCAAGCGTTTCAAGTGTTCGTAAGCAATTTTCATCTTGTCTTCAAAAGTCAAATCAGGGAGAATTTCTCCTGTTTCAAAGTAGTGGTTGATCTGGTTAAAGAGATAGGGATTTCCCATGGCTGCGCGGCCAATCATGACAGCGTCAGCCCCGACTTCTTCGATACGCTGTTTAGCTTCTTGTACCGTACGGATATCACCATTTGCGATAAATGGAATCTTGGTCAGAGCTTGAGCAACCTTGTGTAGGGTCTCGAGGTCTGCGTGACCTGTGTACATTTGTTCGCGGGTACGACCATGCATGGCAAGGGCAGAGACACCAGCAGCCTCAGCTGCGAGAGCATTCTCCACTGCTAGGGATGGATCAGACCAGCCAGTGCGCATTTTGACAGTGAGGGGGATATCAAGGACAGATTGGACCTTGTTGATGATAGAGTAGATCTTGTCTGGATCCTTGAGCCACATAGCGCCAGCTTCGTTTTTCACGATTTTGTTAACTGGGCAACCCATGTTGATATCGACGATATCGGTCTTAGTATTTTCTTGGATGAATTCTGCTGCGCGAGCGAGGCTGTCTTCGTCGCTACCAAAAAGTTGGATAGAAACTGGGTTTTCGCCTTCATCGATATGAAGCATGTGTAGGGTTTTTTCATTATTGTATTGGATTCCCTTGTCAGAGACCATTTCCATGACAACGAGTCCTGCACCGAGCTCTTTTGCGATGGTGCGAAAGGCTGAGTTAGTAACTCCTGCCATGGGTGCTAAAACAGTACGATTGGGAATCTCAACATTGCCAATCATAAAAGGTGTATTAAGATTTGTCACGAATGAGTTCCTCCAGGTCGTTTTCATCAAAGTTATAAGTTGTTTGGCAGAATTGACAAGTAATTTCTGCCCCATGGTCTTCCTCTTTCATTTCCTCTAGGTCTGAAGTTGGAAGGCTGGCAAGAGCGTTCATAAAACGGTCTTTACTGCAGTCACATTGGAAACGAATTTCTTCTTCAGATAGACGTTTGTAGGATTCGTCACCATAGATAGCCTTGAGGAGGGCTTCGATATGGTCATCGCTTTCCAGAAGGGTTGAGATGGCTGGCATTTCTTGGATGCGTTTTTCAAAGCGGGCAATCTCTTCTTCCTTGGCTCCTGGCAAGACTTGGAGAAGAAAACCACCGGCAACTTCGACCTTGTCGTCTTTGTCTAAAAGAACATTGAGGCCGACTGCTGAAGGGGTTTGTTGACTTTCTGTCAGGTAATAGGCCAAGTCTTCACCGATTTCCCCAGAGATGAGAGGAGTCATGGAGTTGTAAGGATTTCCAGTGCCATAGTCTGTGATAACGAGAAATTGGCCATTGCCGACAAAAGGACCGACTAGGACTTCACCCGTTGCAGTTTTTTTGATATCTACACCGGGATTTTGCACATAGCCTTTGACATTTCCCTTAGTATCTGCAACTGTGATGATGGCGCCGAGAGAGCTCGTTCCCAGAACTTTAACTGTTAGTTTGGTATTTCCTTTTTCATTGGCTGCGAGAATTTGGCTAGCGATAAGGGTGCGACCAAGTGCGACAGTTGAACTGGCTTGAGTTTGATGTTTTTCTTGAGCAGTGCGGACGGTTTCCGTGCTATCAAGGACAAAAGCACGAAAGGCTCCGCTTTCTGATATAGTTTTAATAATTTTATCCATAGCTACTATTTTAGCATAAAAATGCCTAAAGGGGGAGTCGTGTGTTTGCTGTCCTTCTTTAAACTGTTTAATTTCTGATGACTGGTATAGGAGATTTATAGAAATGGAAAATTTCGTTCACATTTACTTTTAACATTTTAACTTATCTTAAAATAAGCTAAAACCAATTTTTAAGTTATGGTAAACAGTTGAAAAAAAGGTTGATAAAGTGGTAAAATGTTAGGAAGATAAGATGCTAACAATACATACTGATAGCTAATAGAAATAATATATTAATGGATAGCTTATGAAAAAACAACGAAATTTACATGTATTCTTAGGCCGGACGGCTCTATATTTTGTAATCTTACTTGGTTTGCTTTATTTTTTTAGTTACCTTGGTCAGAGCCAAGGCACCTTTATTTATAATGAGTTCTAGTTTAAAGGAGAAGAGGAACAGTGTCTAATAAACCGATAAAAGATATGATTGAAACGATTGAGCACTTTGCTCAAACACAACCAACATATCCTGTCTACAATGTTTTAGGCCAAGAACATACTTATGGTGATCTGAAGGCTGATTCAGATAGTTTAGCTGCAGCTATTGATCGACTTGGTTTGCCTGAGAAATCTCCTGTTGTTGTCTATGGTGGACAGGAGTATGAGATGCTGGCTACCTTTGTTGCGCTGACTAAGTCAGGTCATGCCTACATTCCAATTGACAGCCATTCGGCCTTGGAACGAGTTTCTGCTATCGTAGAAGTTGCAGAGCCAAGTTTGATTATTGCCATCTCAGATTTTCCATTGGAGCAAGTCTTTATGCCAATGATGACTTTAGCTCAGGTTCAAGAAGCTTTTGCTCAAGCTTCCAGCTACGAGATGACCCATCCAGTCAAGGGAGATGACAACTACTACATCATCTTTACTTCTGGTACGACTGGTAAGCCTAAGGGAGTGCAGATTTCCCATGATAATCTTCTCAGCTTTACCAACTGGATGATTACAGATAAGGAATTTGCGACGCCAAATCGTCCACAAATGCTGGCTCAGCCCCCTTATTCTTTTGACCTATCTGTCATGTACTGGGCGCCAACCTTAGCACTGGGTGGTACGCTTTTTGCTCTTCCTTCAGCCATTACTCAGGACTTCAAAAAACTCTTTGCGACGATTTTTTCCTTGCCCATTGCTATCTGGACCTCAACACCGTCCTTTGCAGATATGGCCATGTTGTCAGAAGACTTTAACAGCGAGAAAATGCCTGGCATCACGCATTTCTACTTTGATGGTGAAGAATTGACGGTCAAAACTGCTCAAAAACTGCGCGAGCGATTCCCAGATGCTCGTATTATCAATGCCTATGGTCCAACAGAAGCGACAGTAGCTTTGTCAGCAGTTGCCGTCACTGATGAGATGTTGACGACTCTCAAACGCCTGCCAATCGGCTATACCAAGGCCGATTCTCCGACCTTTATCATTGATGAGGAAGGTAAGAAAGTTCCAAATGGTGAGCAAGGAGAAATCATTGTTTCAGGGCCAGCTGTTTCAAAAGGCTATATGAATAATCCTGAAAAAACGGCAGAAGCTTTCTTTGAGTTCGAAGGTCTTCCAGCCTACCACACAGGGGATGTAGGAACCATGACAGATGAGGGATTGCTTCTCTATGGTGGACGCATGGATTTCCAGATTAAGTTTAATGGTTATCGCATTGAGCTGGAAGATGTCTCTCAAAACCTCAACAAGTCTCGCTTTATCGAGTCGGCTGTTGCTGTCCCACGTTATAACAAGGACCACAAGGTACAAAATCTACTGGCCTATGTCATCCTAAAAGACGGTGTCCGTCAGCAGTTTGAGCGTGATATCGATATTACCAAGGCTATCAAGGAAGACCTAGCAGATATCATGATGTCCTATATGATGCCGTCTAAGTTTCTTTATCGAGATAGTTTACCACTAACGCCTAATGGTAAAATTGACATCAAGGGCTTGATCAATGAGGTAAACAGCCAATGATGGAGCTTTATAAACAGCTACCTCATTTGGAACCTTATGGTGATCTTCAGTACTTTTTATACGTAATTGCTGCGACTTTACCTATCTTTATTGGTCTTTTTTTCAAGAAACGTTTTGCCTTGTATGAGGTGCTTGTTAGTCTCTTCTTTATCGACACCATGTTGGTCGGTGGAAAGACGAATCAAATAAACGCTTTGATCCTTTATGTTATCTGGCAAGTGCTGCTTGTATCTTTCTACAAAAGGTACAGGAAAAAGCGGGATAGTAAATGGATATTTTACCTGGTTAGCTTTCTATCCCTATTGCCTATCGTCTTTGTGAAAGTATCTCCTGCTATTCATGGACCTCAATCTTTGTTTGGATTTTTAGGGATTTCTTACTTGACCTTTCGTGCAGTTGGGGTTATCGTTGAGTTGAGAGACGGTGTCATCAAGGAATTAACGATCTGGCAATTCTTACGTTTTCTTCTTTTTATGCCGACTTTCTCAAGTGGTCCCATTGATCGTTTTAAACGCTTCAATGAAAATTACGAGACCATTCCTGAGCGGGATGAGCTGATGGATATGCTAGAAGAGGCTGTCAAATATATCATGCTGGGCTTCCTCTACAAGTTTATCTTGGCTCACATTTTAGGAGAGACACTATTGCCTCCGCTGAAAAATTTGGCCTTGCAGACAGGTGGTTTCTTTAACCTCTACGCTTTAGCGGTCATGTACACCTTTGGTCTGGAGCTCTTCTTTGACTTTGCGGGCTACTCTATGTTTGCCTTAGCCATTTCAAACTTGATGGGTATTCATAGTCCTATCAACTTTAACAAGCCCTTTTTGTCAAGGGATTTAAAAGAGTTTTGGAATCGCTGGCACATGAGTCTGTCTTTCTGGTTCCGTGACTTTGTCTTTATGCGGATGGTCATGGTGTTGACCAGAAAGAAGGTCTTTAAAAATCGCAATGTGACCTCAAGTGTAGCCTATATTCTCAATATGCTGATTATGGGATTTTGGCATGGTGTGACCTGGTACTATATCGCCTACGGACTTTTCCATGGGATTGGGCTAGTCATCAATGACGCTTGGGTTCGTAAGAAAAAAGCGCTCAATAAAGAACGGAAAAAAGCTGGAAAGGGTTCCTTACCTGAGAATCGCTGGATTCAGTTGCTTGGCATGGTTGTCACCTTCCATGTCGTGATGGTTTCATTCTTAATCTTTTCTGGATTTTTGAATGATTTATGGTTTAAAAAATAAAAGGATATAAAAAATGGATATCAAATCAGAAGTTATTGAAATTATTGATGAGTTGTTTATGGAAGATGTTTCTGACATGATGGATGAAGATCTTTTTGATGCCGGTGTCTTGGATAGTATGGGAACGGTTGAATTGATTGTTGAGATTGAAAACCGTTTTGACATTCGTGTTCCAGTGACGGAGTTCGGTCGTGATGACTGGAATACGGCTAATAAAATCGTAGCAGGTATTACGGAGTTGAAGAATGCTTAAACGCTTGTGGCTGATCTTCGGGCCTATCTTCATTGCTGGATTTTTGGTTCTTCTACTCATCTTTTTTTATCCAAGTACAACAAGCCATAATCTGACGGAGGAAAAATACTCAGCGGCTTCTGTTAGTGCAGAGAGTTTTAAAGAGAGAAGCCAAAAAGTAAGGGCTCTTACGGATCCAAATATGCGTTTTATTCCTTTTCTAGGGTCTAGTGAATGGATTCGATTTGATAGTGTCCATCCAGCTGTTTTAGCGGAAAAATATCATCGTCCCTATCGTCCTTACTTTCTAGGTCAAGCAGGAGCAGCCTCTCTCAATCAATATTTTGGCCTACAGCAAATTTTGCCAGAAATAGAGAATAAGCAGGCAGTATTTGTCATTTCCCCTCAGTGGTTTACGGAGACAGATTATGAACCCGCAGCGTTTCAGAGATTTTTTAACAGCGACCAATTGACAGCTTTTTTGGGAAATCAATCTGGTGACATTGCTGCAAAGCATGCGGCTATTCGATTGTTAAAGCAGAATCCTAATGTTGCATTAAAAAGCATTGTTCAAAAACTGTCAAAGGGTGAAGAATTATCAGATGTTGATCAGGTTGCTATTGATATTTTTGCGCGATTCAACGAAAAACAATCCGCTCTCTTTGGACAATTCTCCATTCGAGGACAACTCAAGTACAAGGAACACGTGGAGAACTATTTAAAAGATCTTCCGGATCAATTTTCTTATGATGAGTTAGAAAAAATTGTTCGTAAGGACGCAGAAGCAAATACGACCAATAACGATATGGGGATGGAAAATCATTTCTATACAAGAGAGATTCAAAAGGATTTAAAAAAATGGGAAGGATATCAAAAAAATTACAACTTCCTCAAGTCCTCTGAGTACAATGATTTGCAGCTGGTCCTCAATCAATTTGCTAAGTCGAATGTCAATGTGCTCTTTGTTATTCAGCCGGTTAACAAGAAGTGGATGGAGTACACAGGGCTCAGCGAGGAGATGTACCAGCATGCAGTGGAGAAAATTCGTTACCAATTAGAAAGTCAGGGTTTTACCAATATTGCTGATTTTTCAAAAAATGGAGGGGACCCTTATTTTGTTAAAGATACCATTCATCTAGGATGGTTAGGTTGGCTAGCTTTTGATAAGGTTGTCAATCCTTTCTTGACGGATCCGAAACCAGCTCCAGACTACAAGATGAATGACCGCTTCTTTAGCAAGGACTGGGCGACCTATGATGGGAACATCAAAGATTTCCAATAAAATGAGCTAAAAGTTTGGGATTTAAACCCAAGCTTTTTTGTTTAAATGGCGAATATTTAAGATGCAAATAGGTCAAAAGTTTCAAAATTTTTAGAAATAGCGTATAATATAAAAGAGAAAAAGAAAAGAAAGGGATTTTAAAATGAACAAACGTTCTTTGTTACCTGTCTTATCGACAGCCCTGTTAGCTCCAGCCTTCTTAGCTGGACAAGTATACGCTGAAGAAGCAACAACTTCTGCAGAAAGTTCAGCTGTCGTAGCGACTCCTGCTACGTCGGCGACCCCAGCTCCTGTTGAGAGCCCTGCGGTACCGGAAACTTCAGCAACTTCGGCAACTTCAGAAGCAGTTGCACCTGCAGAAACTCCGTCAGCTCCTGCCGAATCTCCTAAAGGCGAAGAAAAGGACACCGTTATATTACACACCAATGATGTCCATGGTCGTATTGTAGAGGAAAAAGGAGTAATTGGAGATGCCAAGTTAGCGACTGTCATTGAGCAGGAGCGTGCAAAATCAAATCAAAATACTCTGGTTGTTGACGCGGGAGACGCTTTCCAAGGTTTACCGATTTCCAACTCTACTAAGGGTGAAGCACGCGCTGAAATTCTCAATCAGATGCAGTATGATGCCATGGCAGTAGGAAACCATGAGTTTGACTTTGGTCTTGATGAAGTTAAAAAATACAAGGAAATCTTGAAATTCCCATTACTTAGTTCAAATACCTACGTCAATGGTGCTCGTCTCTTTGAAGCTTCCACAATCGTTGATAAAGATAAGACTGTGGAAGGTGATGAGTTTGTTGTAATCGGCGTGACAACACCTGAAACTGCTACAAAAACCCACCCTAAAAACATTAAAGGGGTAACTTTTACAGATCCAATCTCTGAAGTCAATAAGGTCATCGAAGAAGTTCAAGCCAAGGCTCGTGCAGAAGGTAAGGACTACAAACACTATGTTGTGCTTGCTCACTTGGGTGTAGATACCACAACTCCAGTCGAGTGGCGTGGTTCAACCTTGGCAGAAGCTCTCTCTAAAAATCCTCGTTTGAAAGGGAAACGCGTAACAGTAATCGACGGTCACTCTCATACAGTAGAATCAACGACCTATGGAGATAATGTTACCTATAACCAGACGGGAAGCTACCTTCATAATGTAGGAAAAATCACCTACAAATCACGTCAGCTTTTGGGCAATCCAACTCAGATTCCGGCTGCTGATGCTAAAAAATTACCAGCCAATCCAACAGTTGAAAAACTAGTCAAAGACATTAAACAAAAATACGATGCTGAAAATGCTGTTGAAGTCGTTTCAAACAGCCCTGTAGAACTCAACGGAGATCGTGAAAATGTTCGGGTTCGTGAAACTAACCTCGGAAACGTCGTAGCGGACTCCCTCTATCAGTATGGTCAAACAGGATTTAGCCATCCGACTGACATCGCTGTGACAAATGGCGGTGGCTTGCGTGAAACTATTGCAAAAGGCAAACCGATCACTAAAGGAAATGTCATTGCCGTTCTTCCATTTGGAAATACCATCTCACAAATTCAAGTGACTGGGCAACAAGTCTTGGATATGTTTGAAAAATCACTCGGATCTATCTTGCAGGTCGATAAGGATGGCAAGAAGGTCTTGGATGAGAACGGGCAACCATTGCTAGAACCAAGTGGTGGCTTCTTGCAAGTTTCAGGTGTGAAGGTCTACTATGATACTAATCTACCATCAGGAAAACGTGTCTTGGCCATCCAGGTCAAAAACCGTGCGACTGGTCGTTATGATCTTCTGGACCTCGCAAAAACTTACTACCTTGCAACTAATGATTTCTTAGCTGCAGGTGGTGATGGCTACACGATGTTAGGTGGTGCGCGAGAAGAAGGTCCTTCTATGGATGCAGCCTTTGAAGAGTATCTTAAAACCGCTGATTTGACTCAGTATGAAAAGATCAATCCGAACTCACGGACGATTTCTGTGGATTCTAAAAACTTTAGTCTGCCAGTAGAAACGCCTCAAACGAATGCAGCTGCTAACGATGCGACTACAAATGTGCCATTGACTTATGAGGTGGCGGGGCAATTTAGCAAGAAGGCAGTTGTCTCAGAAAAAGCCCTCCCAAATACAGGAAGTGAACAGTCCATCTTCTTGCTCTTGATGGGAATGGTAGCTGGTTTGGCAGGTATCTTATCGAGTCGAAAACCAAAGCAAAAATAGGTTAAATTTTACATCTAGAAGAGTCTAGGGAAACGTTTTTACGCCTTTTTCCCTTGACTCTTTTTTGGTTTATGATATAATTAACCAGTAAAGAATCGGTGGCTATCTCTATTTTTTACGAAAGGATAGCTTGGGAAGGAGTAACACATGAGACAGCTTGCACAGGAAATCGATAACTTTTTAAACGAGGTGATCTTGAGATCTGAGAACCAGCATGAAATTCTGATCGGGCATTGCACGAGTGACGTAGCCTTGACCAATACTCAGGAACACATCCTCATGCTCTTGTCGGAAGAATCCCTAACCAACTCGGAGTTGGCTCGTCGTCTCAATGTCAGTCAGGCGGCAGTGACCAAGGCTATCAAGTCTTTGGTCAAAGAGGGTATGTTAGAGACATCCAGAGATCCAAAGGATGCGCGTGTGATCTTTTATCAACTGACAGAACTAGCTCGACCAGTGGCAGAGGAACACCACCATCATCATGAACACACGCTCTTAGCCTATGAACAAGTGGCAAGTCAGTTTACTCCAGATGAACAAGAAGTTATCCAGCGGTTTTTAACTGCTTTAGTAGGAGAAATCAAATAATGAGGTATATTACAGTAGAGGACTTGTCTTTCTATTATGACAAGGAACCTGTCCTCGAGCACATCAACTATAGTGTTGATAGTGGGGAGTTTGTCACCCTGACTGGTGAAAATGGAGCTGCCAAGACAACGCTTATCAAGGCGAGCCTAGGCATCTTGCAGCCAAGATTTGGTAAGGTAACCATCTCAAAGACAAACACTCATGGGAAAAAACTTAGGATAGCTTATCTTCCCCAGCAGATAGCCAGTTTTAATGCTGGTTTTCCAAGTACGGTTTATGAATTTGTCAAGTCGGGTCGTTATCCGCGAAAAGGCTGGTTCCGTCGCTTGAATGCTCATGATGAGGAGCATATCAAGGCTAGTCTAGACTCAGTTGGTATGTGGGAACATCGTGACAAACGAATTGGTTCCCTCTCGGGAGGGCAAAAGCAACGAGCAGTGATTGCCCGGATGTTTGCTTCTGACCCAGATATTTTTGTCCTGGATGAGCCGACAACAGGGATGGATGCTGGAAGCAAAAATGAATTTTACGAACTCATGCACCATAGTGCCCACCATCATGGTAAGGCTGTTTTGATGATTACCCATGACCCTGAGGAAGTCAAGGACTATGCGGATCGCAATATTCATCTAGTTCGTAACCAAGATTCGCCATGGCGTTGTTTCAACGTTCACGAAAGCGATCAGGAGGTGGAACATGCTTAGTTTGTTATCTTATGATTTCATGCAGCGTGCCTTCTTGGCGGTCATTGCCATGAGTCTCTTTTCTCCAGTTCTTGGGACCTTCCTTATCTTACGTCGTCAGAGTCTCATGAGTGATACCCTCAGTCACGTTTCTCTGTCAGGGGTAGCCTTTGGTCTGGTTTTGGGAATTTCTCCAACTATTTCAACCATCGCTATTGTCTTGATCGCTGCGGTCTTTCTAGAGTATCTCCGGACAGTCTATAAGAACTTTATGGAAATCGGGACTGCCATCCTCATGTCAACAGGACTTGCAGTGTCTCTTATCGTGATGAGTAAGGGGAAAAGTTCGAGCTCCATGAGTTTGGACCAATATCTCTTTGGTTCGATTGTGACCATTAGCCAGGAGCAGGTGATATTCCTCTTTGCCATTGCTGCGGTCGTTTTGCTCTTGACTTTCTTGTTCTTGCGACCAATGTATATCCTGACTTTTGATGAGGACACGGCCTTTGTGGATGGCTTGCCAGTTCGTACCATGTCTATCCTCTTTAACATGGTGACAGGGGTGGCCATTGCCCTTATGATTCCAGCAGCAGGAGCTCTTTTGGTATCGACCATTATGGTCTTGCCAGCTAGTATTGCCCTTCGTCTGGGGAAAAACTTCAAATCCGTTATGTTACTAGCCAGCGCTATTGGCTTTTTGGGAATGGTGGCAGGTCTCTATATTTCCTACTATGCAGAAACACCTGCCAGCGCTAGTATCACCATTATCTTTGTAGCTGTCTTTTTGTTAGTCAGTCTACTGAAACGTTTTATCAAATAGGAGAATGAAATGAAAAAACTGAGCTTACTACTAGCTAGTCTATGTGCCCTGTTTTTAGTGGCTTGTTCCAATCAAAAACAGGCAGATGGGAAGCTGAATATCGTGACAACCTTTTACCCTGTCTACGAATTTACCAAGCAAGTCGCAGGAGATACTGCTAATGTAGAACTTCTAATCGGTGCTGGTACAGAACCCCATGAGTACGAACCGTCTGCCAAGGCAGTTGCTAAAATCCAAGATGCAGATACCTTTGTCTATGAAAATGAAAACATGGAAACTTGGGTTCCAAAATTGTTAGAATCCTTGGATAAGAAAAAGGTGAAAACCATCAAGGCGACAGGTGATATGCTCCTCTTGCCAGGTGGTGAGGAAGAAGAGGAAGGGCATGATCATGGCGGTGAGGGGCACCATCACGACTACGATCCCCACGTTTGGCTTTCACCAGCACGCGCCATCAAACTGGTAGAGCATATCCGTGACAGCTTGTCAGCAGATTATCCTGATAAAAAAGAGACTTTTGAAAAGAATGCGGCTGCCTATATCGAAAAATTGCAAGCCTTGGACAAGGCCTACACAGATGGCTTGTCTCAAGCTAAACAAAAGAGCTTTGTGACCCAGCACGCTGCCTTTAACTACCTTGCCTTGGACTACGGTCTCAAGCAAGTATCCATCTCAGGTCTCTCACCAGATGCAGAGCCATCAGCAGCACGTTTGGCAGAATTGACCGAGTATATCAAGAAAAACAAGATTTCTTATATCTACTTTGAAGAAAATGCCTCACAAGCCCTCGCCAATACACTTTCAAAAGAAACAGGTGTCAAACTAGACGTGCTCAATCCGCTAGAAAGTCTGACAGAAGAAGCAACCAAGGCTGGTGAGGACTATATCTCTATCATGGAGAAAAACCTCAAGGCTCTCAAGCAGACAACAGATCAAGAAGGACCAGAAATCGAACCAGAGAAGGAAGAAAACACTAAGACAGTTCACAATGGTTACTTTGAGGATGCAGATGTCAAGGACCGCACCTTGAGTGACTATGCTGGTAACTGGCAGTCGGTCTATCCTTTCCTTGAAGATGGAACCTTTGATCAAGTCTTTGACTACAAGGCTAAGTTGACTGGTAAGATGACTAAGGATGAGTACAAGGCCTACTATAGAAAAGGCTATCAGACAGATGTGACCAAAATCAACATCACGGACAACACTATGGAATTTGTTCAAGGTGGCCAAAGCAAGAAATTCACCTACAAGTATGTCGGCAAGAAAATCTTGACTTATAAGAAAGGCAATCGTGGCGTGCGCTTCCTCTTTGAAGCGACAGATGCGGACGCTGGACAGTTCAAGTATGTTCAGTTTAGTGACCACAATATCGCCCCAGTCAAGGCAGAACATTTCCATATCTTCTTTGGAGGTACTAGCCAAGAAGCCCTCTTTGAAGAGATGGACAACTGGCCAACCTACTACCCAGATAACCTATCTGGCCAAGAAATCGCCCAAGAAATGTTGGCGCATTGATGCAAGAGAAAATCCCGCAATCTGCGGGATTTTTTGGTAGAAATGATTAGGTAGTTAGGTATTATAGTACCACAGCTGTGCAGCTCGCAATGTGGTAAAGAAGTCATTTTCTACTGGCTGATTCTCACTAGCTGACGAATGCAAAAGCTACGATTGTACAAATTATAGAATCTTTTCAGGGGATTTAGGAAGGAATCTTAGGCATATTGACGCTGCTATCGCTTTTTGTTATAGTCAAGGAGAGAGTGGCCTGGAACACTAGTTTATTCACAGTCTGTGGATAAGTCTGGGTGGAACAGAACATTTAGCTAATATCCTAGAGGGGTCTTGAGAATTGCCCCGGAAACTAGTAACGGGCTAGCTTTCTAGTAGAAATCCTAGTCTAGTAGGGATTTGAATAGGTCTGCCTGAGGGAGACAGGTTCAAAGTATAAGAGCTAGCTTCTGTAGAAGCTGATTTTTAGGCATGTTTTCTTATCCACAACTTGTGGATAACTGTAGAGAGTCAGCTTGTAGATCAACTTCAGGTCCAAGTTTCATAAAAGAAGAACCTTTGCGCGGTGCAAAGGTTCTTTTGGTTAGGAGTGATTTGGTAGCCAGCTGAGGGTGAAGGTCAGTTGCTCAGCTTTCAAGAGGTCTTGGTGTTGAAGGCTAGATACTATGGTCTTGTCCAATCGGCATTCTTTGACAAAGTTGAAATGGCTGTGGTTTTGCTCGGCATGGATATCCAGCCATTTATTTTCCTTAGCCAGGTAGATACGGAGGTGGTCAAAGAGAGGGATTCCGAGGTCGTAGCTTGGTTTGCCTGGACAGGTCGGGTAGAATCCAAGAGCTGACCAGATGTACCAGGCAGAGAGACTGCCATTATCCTCATCGCCAGGATAGGCTTGCCAGCTTGGGTGAAAGGCTTTCTGACGTAGCGTCTTGATGAGAAGAGCGGTATAGTCAGGGTAGTCGCTGTAGCGGAAGAGATAAGGAATGTGGAAGCTCGGTTGGTTGGAAATGGCGATTTGCCCAAAAGGAGCGGTAGCCATCTCGCTCATCTCGTGAATCTCGTAACCATAACCAGTCGTCTCAAAGAGAGGAGCGTCCTGACAGGCTTTCAAAAGGTAGTGGCTAAATGCTTCTTTTCCGCCCATCAGTTGGATTAAGCCTGGGATGTCGTGGAGGACGCCTAAAGTCGCTTGAATAGCAGAACATTCGGCATAATCGCGTCCCCAACTATAGGGGGAAAAGTCAGGTCGGAAGTTTCCTTGGCTATCACGCGCACGCATGTAGCCTGTCTCAGCGTCAAAGAGATGGCGGTAATTCTGCGATGCGACCTTATAAGTCTGGGCGATGTCATTTTGATCAAGCTTTTCAGCGCAGTTGGCGATACAAAAGTCGCTATAGGCATAGTCAAGGGTGTGGCTGACGCTTTCGTGGTGGTCGGTAGAGAGATAACCTAATTCTTGGTATTGTGTCAAACCGTGGCGACCGTTGATGCCAAGAGGGTCGGGCTTAGTTGCCGTCTCCAGCATGGCTTGAAGGAGTTCTTCTTCCAAGTCGGGGGCCATTTCCTTGCAGGCACTATCTGCGATAATGCCATCTAAAAGGGTACCAGGCATCATGCCACGTTCATCTGGGGCTAGCCATTTTGGAAGGAATCCAGTATCGCGGTAGCTATTGAGGAAACCTTCTAGAAAGCGATGATAGTGTTCTGGTATGATAAGAGCAAAGAGGGGGAAGGTGGTGCGGAAGGTATCCCAGAAACCATTGTTGCTAAAGAGGACACCAGGCTTGACAGTACCAGAAGTCATGTCCATGTGGATGGCTTGCCCTGACTCTCTCACTTCATAAAATGTCTGTGGGAAGAGGAAGAGTCTGTAGAGGCAGTGATCAAAGAAGATTCGGTCGGCTTCCCCTGTCTCTAGTATGTCAAAACGATGGAGGAGGTCTTCCCAGTCTGCTTTCGCACTTTCTTTACAGCTATCAAAGTCCTTTTGAGGTAGATTAAGCAGAGCTTGAGAAGGCGATATGAAAGAAGTCGCTAGTTGAATCTCGGCATGGCTATCTGCGAAGTCAATCCGCCAGTTTCCACCTTCTTGGCTGATGGCAAGAAGATCCGTGTTCATTTTCAGGGACGTGAACATCGTTAGTGGATTTTTGTTGGTCTCAGTTTTACCTTCTTGTCGCAGGGCAAGAGTTCGCTTATCTACTTGCTCTACTGTCAGTTCATCTACTGCGTGAAGATAGAGGGAGAGGGCTTTGCCTTGCTTTTGCTCCAAACGAATAGAAGCGCCATAGCAAGTCGGTGTGAGCTGGGTTTCAATCTGATAGTGCAGGGAGAAAATCTTCAGATAATGGGGGTGGAAGGAGGCTTTTTCGATATCATAAGAAGACTGGCGATGAAAGAGACTGTTTCCACCAGGCTGACCTGTGACAGGTGTCAGGAGTAGCCAAGAGTAGTCGCCAATCCAAGGACTGGGCTGGTGGGTTAGTCGAATCCCCTGAAAAATAGGTAGATGCGGATCGAAAAGCCAAGCTCCCTCCTGGTCACTGGTCTGGGGCACAAAATAATTCATCCCAAAAGGCACGCCTGTGTAAGGCAGGGTATTTCCCCGAGAAAAGGCGTGTTTGCTGGCAGTCCCAAAGCGGGTATCGATGGTTTCAAGTAGTGTTTTCATAAAAAAGCTTTCTGTTGGAGTTTTTGTTTAGTATAACATGAAATTGCCAATAACCGAATTTTAAAAAGTGAATGCACCTATAAATTTCGGTTAATAATTTACAAATATTCATTCTTTTGTTAGAATGGAGACAATAAAAAAGAAAAGGGGATTTTTTTATGAGTGATTCGGTAAATAATGTGAATAACGAAGAATCTGTAGAGAAGGTTGAAAACACGCCTGTAGAGGATGTGAAGTCAGTTGCTACTCAAGAACCAGAAACTGTGGAAGAAACTGCTTCTGAGCAAGCAAAAGATGACCAATCTGAAGAAGTGGTGGAAGAGAAAGATTCTAAATCAGAACAGAAAGAAGATGCAAAAGCTTCAGCTCAACAAGTAGTTGAAAAAACCAAAGGGCTGTTTGCAACGAAACGCAAAGAAATCATTGCAGCTCTTGTGGCAGTAGCCGTTATTATTGTGGCATTTGTGGGATACAATGTTATCCAGTCACAACCAAAAAGCTTGATTGGCGACGTTAAAGTTGAGTTCTCAGGTTATGAAGAATCTGGAACGGTAACTTATAATAGTCAAGATATTGCTGAGAAAGTAGCAGAAATAGCATACCAAAAAGTAGGCTTTAATAAAGATCAGGCAGCTGGTTTGGCTAAAAAAGATCCTATTATTTACGCAGAGGTGTCAAGAGATGGCAAGTTGGCGTCTAAATTGATACAAGCAGAAGCGATGATTAGTAGTGTCCATTATGAATTTGACAAAACAAATGGTCTCAAAAATGGGGATGAAGTTACGTTCACTGTAACAACAAGCTCAAAAAACTCACCATTTAAAGCTGAAAAGAAAACTTTCAAAGTTGAAAACTTGAAAGAATATGAGAAGGTATCAGCGGCTGATTTGCTCAAAGAAACTCCTGTGACATTTACTGGATTTAATGGGTATGGCATAGCGTCTATTACAGAAAATCCTAATAAAGACGCCTATTTCAACTTTGAAGATAACAAACGTCCGACAAACTTGAAGAACGGAGATACAGTTACTCTTACTGTTAGTGTGACCTATATTAATGAGTTAAAATCAAAAGGAAAAGTTGTTGACAACAATAAAGTTGAGGTGACTGTTGAAGGGTTGAAAGACTTAAAAGATGTGAAGAACTTTGCGGATCTTCTGAAAAAGAATGATGACTATAGCAAGTCTGAACATCAAAATAGCTCCTTTAGCACCTACACTCTAGAGTCGCAAGGCAGTTATTTGAAAGTTATCCCAGAAGAGAACAAAAAATCAAATGGAAAAGTTTCGTTGATAACAGTTTATAAAGTAACTTGGTCAAGTGGCAATTCAAAAGAAGTTCGTTACAAATACTATGGTTATCAAGCTTACCTGTTGAAAGATGGCAATCTAGATCTTGATGCTGCTTCTAAAGTATCAAGCTGGGGATCAAAAGATTTAGAAGGTCTAAAAGCTGAACTGGCTACCGAAGGTTATAAGGCTTACGAAGAAAAGAAAAGTGAATAGAAAAGTTGGGGGAGAGCCCCAACTTTTTTTCATAAGTTTGTTTCAAAACGACTTTAGTTTGTGTATATCTTTTGGAGGCGTTTTTTTTTATACTGAACATGAAACTTGTTTGAAAGAGGAAACTGCACGATGATTTATTCGAAAGAAATTGTTAGAGAATGGCTGGATGAAGTAGCAGAGCGGGCTAAGGACCATCCGGAGTGGGTGGATGTCTTTGAGCGTTGCTATACAGACACCTTGGACAATACGGTTGAGATCCTAGAAGATGGTTCAACCTTTGTACTCACAGGGGATATTCCTGCCATGTGGCTTCGGGATTCGACAGCCCAACTTAGACCCTACCTGCATGTGGCAAAAAAAGATCCTCTCTTGCGTCAGACCATTGCAGGTTTGGTCAAGCGTCAGATGACTTTGATTCTCAAGGATCCTTATGCCAACTCTTTTAACATTGAGGAGAATTGGAAGGGCCACCACGAGACTGACCATACCGACCTTAATGGCTGGATTTGGGAACGCAAGTATGAGGTGGACTCGCTTTGCTATCCTTTGCAGCTGGCTTATCTCCTTTGGAAAGAGACTGGCGAGACCAGTCAGTTTGATGAGACTTTTGTTGCAGCGACCAAGGAAATTCTTCACCTCTGGACGGTAGAGCAAGATCACAAGAACTCTCCATATCGCTTTATTCGAGATACAGACCGTAAGGAAGATACTCTGGTAAATGATGGCTTTGGACCTGACTTTGCAGTGACAGGTATGACCTGGTCAGCTTTCCGACCGAGTGATGACTGCTGCCAGTATAGCTACTTGATTCCGTCCAATATGTTTGCAGTAGTTGTCTTGGGGTATGTGCAAGAGATCTTTGCAGAATTAAACTTGGCTGATAGCCAAAACATCATGACAGACGCTGAGCGTCTCCAGTCTGAAATCCAAGAAGGCATCGAAAATTATGCCTACACCACTAACAGCAAGGGTGAAAAGGTTTACGCCTTTGAAGTGGATGGTTTAGGGAATGCTAGCATCATGGATGACCCAAATGTACCAAGTTTATTGGCGGCGCCTTATCTGGGCTATTGCGACATTGAAGACGAAGTGTATCAAGCCACACGCCGTACCATTCTGAGCTCTGAAAATCCATACTTCTACCAAGGAGAATACGCTAGCGGTCTCGGAAGTTCTCATACCTTCTATCGCTATATCTGGCCCATTGCCCTTTCTATCCAAGGCTTGACAACAAGAGATAAGGCAGAGAAGAAATTCTTACTCGATCAGCTCGTTGCCTGCGATGGTGGCACAGGTGTTATGCACGAAAGCTTCCACGTGGACGACCCAACTCTCTACTCTCGTGAATGGTTCTCTTGGGCCAACATGATGTTCTGTGAATTGGTTTTGGATTATCTAGATATTCGCTAATACTCTTCGAAAATCTCTTCAAACCACATCAGCTTCGCCTTGCCGTATAGATGTTACTGACTTCGTCAGTTCTATCTGCAACCTCAAAACAGTGTTTTGAGCTGACTTCGTCAGTTTATCCACAACCTCAAAGCAGTGCTTTGAGCAGCCTGCGGCTAGCTTCCTAGTTTGCTCTTTGATTTTCATTGAGTATAAGGAGCGCGCTTTAGTTTCACCGATTCTTGTCAGAATCACACCTTTACATTTAAAACGTTAAAATTTAAATTTAGAATGAGGTTTTACTTCATGGAAAATGTTGTAGTTCATATTATCTCACATAGTCACTGGGACCGTGAGTGGTACTTACCTTTTGAAAGCCACCGTATGCAGCTGGTGGAATTGTTTGACAATCTTTTTGATCTTTTTGAAAATGACCCTGAGTTCAAGAGTTTCCACTTGGATGGACAAACTATTGTCCTTGATGACTACTTAGAAATTCGTCCTGAAAACCGTGACAAGGTTCAGCGTTACATTGACGAAGGTAAACTCAAAATTGGTCCCTTTTATATCTTGCAGGATGACTACTTGATTTCCAGCGAAGCCAACGTTCGCAATACCTTGATTGGTCAAGCAGAATGTGCAAAATGGGGCAAATCAACCCAGATTGGTTACTTCCCAGATACCTTTGGAAATATGGGACAAGCTCCTCAAATCCTTCAAAAATCAGGTATTCACGTGGCAGCTTTTGGTCGTGGTGTCAAGCCGATTGGATTTGACAACCAAGTCCTCGAAGACGAGCAGTTCACTTCTCAGTTTTCAGAAATGTACTGGCAGGGTGCGGACGGCAGTCGTGTCCTCGGTATCCTCTTTGCCAACTGGTACAGTAATGGAAATGAAATTCCAGTTGATAAGGATGAAGCTCTGGCCTTTTGGAAACAAAAATTGTCAGACGTGCGTGACTACGCTTCGACCAACCAATGGTTGATGATGAACGGCTGTGACCACCAGCCTGTACAGCGAAATCTGAGTGAAGCCATTCATGTGGCCAATGAACTCTTCCCAGATGTGACCTTTGTGCATAGTTCCTTTGATGACTATGTCCATGCAGTAGAAAGTGCCCTACCAGAGCAGTTATCAACGGTTACAGGTGAGTTGACAAGTCAGGAAACAGATGGCTGGTACACACTTGCCAACACTTCTTCTTCACGCATTTACCTCAAACAAGCTTTCCAAGAAAATAGCAACCTGCTAGAACAAGTAGTGGAACCATTGACTGTCATCACTGGTGGTCACAACCATAAGGACCAGTTGACCTATGCTTGGAAAGTTCTTCTACAAAATGCTCCGCATGACAGTATCTGTGGCTGTAGTGTGGACGAGGTTCACCGTGAGATGGAAACACGTTTTGCCAAGGTCAACCAAGTCGGAAATTTCGTTAAGACCAATCTTCTCAACGAGTGGAAGGGCAAAATCGCAACCCACGAAGCCAAAAGCGACCATCTCTTTACTGTCATTAACACAGGCTTGCATGACAAGGTTGATACGGTCAGCACAGTGATTGATGTGGCGACTTGTGATTTTAAAGAATTGCACCCAACAGAAGGCTATAAGAAGATGGCAGCCTTGACCTTGCCAAGATACCGTGTTGAAGATTTGGAAGGGCATGCTGTAGAAGCGAAAATCGAAGATTTGGGAGCTAATTTTGAGTATGATTTGCCAAAAGACAAGTTCCGTCAGGCTCGTATCGCTCGACAGGTGCGCGTGACAGTGCCTGTTCATCTGGCACCACTTTCTTGGACAACCTTCCAATTGCTTGAAGGAGAACAAGAACACCGTGATGGTATTTACCAAAATGGAGTGATTGATACGCCATTTGTAACGGTAAGTGTGGATGAAAACATCACGGTCTACGACAAGACAACTCATGAAGCTTATGAAGATGTTATTCGCTTTGAAGACCGTGGTGACATTGGAAATGAGTACATCTATTTCCAACCAAAAGGAACAGAGCCTATCTACGCAGAACTCAAAGGCTGTGAAGTCTTGGAAAATACAGCTCGTTTTGCCAAGATCTTGCTCAAGCATGAATTGACAATTCCAGTAAGTGCAGACGAAAAACTGGATGCAGAACAAAGAGGCATCATCGAGTTTATGACGCGTGAAGCTGGGCGCTCAGAAGAATTGACAAGCATTCTTCTTGAAACAGAGATGACCGTCTTTGTTGACAATCCACAAATTCGTTTCAAGACTCGCTTTACTAACACAGCCAAGGACCACCGTATCCGTCTCTTGGTTAAGACTCATAACACTCGTCCAAGCAATGACTCTGAAAGTATCTATGAGGTGGTGACAAGACCAAACAAACCAGCTGCTTCTTGGGAAAATCCTGAAAATCCACAACACCAACAAGCCTTTGTCAGCCTTTATGATGATGAAAAAGGGGTGACGGTGGCAAATAAAGGATTGCACGAGTATGAAATCCTTGGAGACGATACCATTGCCGTGACCATTCTTCGTGCCTCAGGTGAGTTAGGTGACTGGGGTTACTTCCCAACACCAGAAGCTCAGTGCTTGCGTGAGTTTGAAGTCGAGTTTGCTCTGGAATGCCACCAAGCACAAGAACGCTTCTCAGCCTTCCGTCGTGCCAAAGCCTTCCAAACACCATTTACAAGTCTTCAAGTTGCTAAACAAGAAGGAAGTGTGGCAGCGACTGGTAGCCTCTTGAGCCATGCGGCGCTCAGCTTGCCACAAGTCTGCCCGACAGCCTTTAAGGTAGCTGAAAATGAAGAAGGATATGTACTTCGTTACTACAATATGAGTCAAGAAAATGTGCGTATATCAGAACACCAACAAACCATTTTGGACTTGCTTGAACGACCATATCCAGTTCATTCGGGACTTTTAGCACCACAAGAGATTCGCACAGAATTGATTAAAAAAGAAGACATTTAATAGTTTTAAAGTGTTTGATAACTAATACTATGAGATAGAAAGGAGGGGCGAAAGAGTAAGGACTAACTACTGATTCGCCCCTTTTTATGGGAAGAACAATGACCATTGCAACCATTGATATCGGAGGGACTGGGATTAAGTTTGCCAGTCTGACTCCTGATGGAAAAATACTAGATAAGACAAGTACTCCGACGCCAGAAAGTTTGGAGTCTTTACTGGCGTGGCTAGAGCAACGCTTGTCAGAGCAAGATTATAAGGGCATTGCCATGAGCGTTCCAGGCGCGGTCAATCAAGAAACAGGTGTGATTGAGGGAATTAGTGCCGTACCTTATATTCACGGTTTTTCTTGGTATGAGGCCCTTGCTCATCATCAGCTGCCTGTCCATCTAGAAAATGATGCCAACTGTGTTGGACTTAGTGAACTGCTGGCTCACCCAGAGATTGAAAATGCAGCCTGTGTCGTTATTGGGACAGGGATTGGTGGGGCCATGATTATCAATGGCAAGCTTCACCGAGGTCGTCATGGCTTGGGGGGAGAGTTTGGCTATATGACAACCATTGCACCTGCTGAAAAACTCAACAACTGGTCGCAACTAGCGTCAACTGGAAATATGGTTCGATACGTGATTGAAAAATCTGGTCAGACTGACTGGGACGGACGCAAGATTTACCAAGAGGCCGCAGCTGGCAATGCTCTTTGTCAAGAAGCGATTGAGCGCATGAATCGTAATCTGGCTCAAGGTTTGCTTAATATCCAGTATCTCATCGACCCAGATGTCATTAGTTTGGGAGGCTCTATCAGTCAAAATCCAGATTTTATCCAAGGCGTCAAAAAAGCTGTTGATGCATTTGTCGAAACCTACGAAGAATACACGGTCGCACCTGTCATCCAAGCCTGCACCTATCATGCAGATGCCAATCTCTACGGTGCCCTTGTCAATTGGCTACAGGAGGAAAATCAATGGTAAGATTTACAGGACTTAGTTCCAAGCAAACGCAGGCAATTGACTTGCTGACAAAACATATCTCTTTACCAGATGTGGAAGTTGCAGTCGCTCAGTCTGATCAAACGTCTATCTCGATTATAGGTCAAGGTGGACACTATCAACTAACCTACCGCGAGCCCCACCAACTTTACCGCGCCTTGTCCTTATTGGCAACAGCTCTAGCAGAAGGTGATAAGGTAGACCTTGAAGAACAGGCTGCTTATGAAGAGTTGGCCTACATGGCAGACTGTTCGCGAAATGCAGTGCTAAATGTCGCTTCTGCCAAACAGATGATTGAAGTCTTGGCTCTCATGGGCTACTCAACCTTCGAGCTCTATATGGAAGACACCTATCAGATTGAGGGGCAGCCTTATTTTGGTTACTTCCGTGGCGCCTACTCAGCAGAGGAGTTGCAGGAAATCGAAGCCTATGCCCAGCAGTTTGACATGACCTTTGTGCCTTGTATCCAGACATTGGCTCACTTATCAGCCTTTGTCAAATGGGGTGTCAAGGAAGTGCAGGAGCTCCGTGATGTAGAGGACATTCTTCTTATCGGTGAAGAAAAAGTTTATGATTTGATTGACGGGATGTTTGCCACTCTGTCTAAACTGCAGACTCATAAGGTCAATATCGGGATGGACGAAGCCCACTTGGTTGGTTTGGGACGCTACCTTATCTTGAACGGTGTTGTGGACCGCAGTCTTCTCATGTGTCAACACTTGGAGCGCGTGCTGGATATTGCTGACAAGTATGGTTTCCACTGCCAGATGTGGAGCGATATGTTCTTTAAACTCATGTCAACAGATGGCCAGTATGACCGCGATGTGGAAATCCCTGAGGAAACTCGTGTCTACCTAGACCGTCTCAAAGACCGTGTAACCTTGGTTTACTGGGATTATTATCAGGATAGCGAGGAAAAATACAATCGCAATTTCCGCAACCATCACAAGATTAGCCAAGATATTGCCTTTGCAGGTGGTGCTTGGAAGTGGATCGGTTTCACACCCAACAACCATTTCAGCCGTCTTATTGCTCTTGAAGCCAACAAAGCCTGTCGTGCTAACGACATCAAAGAAGTCATTGTAACGGGTTGGGGGGACAATGGTGGGGAAACTGCCCAGTTTTCTATTCTACCAAGTCTGCAAATCTGGGCAGAACTCAGCTACCGCAATGACCTCGACCATTTGTCTGCCTACTTCAAGACCAATACAGGTCTATCAGTTGAGGACTTCATGCAGATTGACCTTGCCAATCTCTTGCCAGATTTGCCAGGCAATCTCAGTGGTATCAATCCCAACCGCTATGTCTTTTATCAGGATGTTCTTTGCCCGATTCTTGACAGACACATGACACCTGAACAGGACGGGCCACACTTTGCTCAGGCAGCTGCGACGCTTGCTGAAATCAAAGAAAAAGCAGGAAATTATGCTTATCTCTTTGAAACTCAGGCCCAGTTGAACCAGATTTTAAGCAGTAAAGTGGATGTGGGACGACGCATTCGTCAGGCCTACCAAGTAAACGATAAAGAAAGTCTGAGAGAAATCGCAAGACAAGAATTACCAAAACTTAGAAGCGAGATTGAAAACTTCCATGCCCTCTTTAGCCACCAATGGTTGAAAGAAAACAAGGTCTTTGGTTTGGATACGGTTGATATCCGTATGGGCGGACTCTTGCAACGCATCAAGCGAGCAGAAAGCCGCATCGAGGCTTATCTGGCAGGTCAGATTGTCCGCATCGAAGAATTAGAAGTCGAGATCCTACCATTTACTGACTTCTACGCAGACAAGGACTTCGCAGCAACTACAGCCAACCAGTGGCATACTATTGCGACAGCTTCAACGATTTATACGACTTAAAGGCATCTTTTCCGAGTCAGAGTGTTCCTCGTGAAACCTATTTCTTATAAAAAACTTCTCCACAAAAAATAATTTGTGGAGTTTTTTCTATAATTAGTAGTTTAACCTAGCCTTCAAATAGGAGTATACTAATAATGTAATCGTTATCAAACCTAAAAATTCGATGAAATCAGTTTTTAGGAATAAAAAGGGAGGAAATTATGAAAAAGTTTTCAAAGACCTTGAGAGATAACTGGATCTTTCTCTTGATGGTTTTACCAGGGGCACTCTGGTTGATTCTATTCTTTTACATTCCAGTATTTGGGAATGTGGTTGCCTTTAAAGACTACCATATGACCAGTAATGGTTTCATAGATAGTATTGTGAATAGTAAATGGGTCGGGTTAGATAATTTCAGATTCTTGTTTAGTTCAAAAGATGCCTTTATCATCACTCGAAATACCGTTCTCTACAATCTCGGGTTTATCTTTATCGGTTTGATTGTATCAGTAGGGATTGCCATCATCCTCAGCGAGCTTCGCTCTAAGAGAATGGTTAAGATTTTCCAAACATCTATGTTGTTCCCTTACTTCCTGTCATGGGTTATCATCAGTTTCTTTACAGATGCCTTCCTAAACATTGACAAAGGGGTCTTCAACCATTTCCTAACATCTATTGGCATGAAGGAAGTCAACTTCTATGCTGACTTAGGCATTTGGCCATACCTTCTCCTTTTCCTAGGTATTTGGAAAGGCTTTGGATATAGCAGTGTCATGTACTATGCGACGATTATGGGAATTGACCCAACCTACTACGAAGCAGCAACAGTGGACGGGGCTAGCAAGTGGCAACGCATTCGCAACGTAACCATTCCTCAGTTGACTCCACTTGTAACAGTCTTGACCATCCTTGCAGTCGGAAATATCTTCCGTGCAGACTTTGGTCTCTTCTATCAAATTCCACACAATGCTGGTCAGCTTTACAATGTAACCAACGTTTTGGATGTATATGTCTTTAATGGTTTGACTCAGACAGCAGATATCGGTATGGCTTCAGCAGCCGGTCTTTACCAATCCGTTGTCGGTTTGATTCTGGTTATCCTATCAAACTTACTTGCAAGACGAGTCGATCCAAACTCAGCTTTGTTCTAGAAAGGAGGAGAATATGGCAGAAAAGAAAATTAAAAAAGAAAAAATCGATAATGTCGGCATTCACTCCTTCAGTAAGAAAGCAGATATCTTCTTTAGTATCATCTCTGGTTTGATCGCTCTTTCTTGTATCTTGCCCTTTATCTTCGTTATCATCATTTCGGTGACAGACGAAAAGAGCATCCTCCAGTATGGATATAGCTTTTTCCCTTCGAAGTTTGGTGTAGACGGATTCCAGTTCTTGGCTCAGTTTAAAGATAAGATCCTCCAAGCGCTCTTTATCTCAGTTTTTGTAACTGTAGTCGGAACAGTGACCAACGTCTTCATCACAACCACTTATGCCTACGCCATCTCACGGACAACTTTTAAGTACCGCAGATTCTTCACGATCTTCGCTCTTCTTAGTATGTTGTTCAACGCTGGTTTGGTACCAGGCTATATCGTGGTCACTCGCCTGCTTCAACTGGGTGATACTGTTTGGGCCTTGATTGTTCCAATGCTCCTCTCACCATTCAATATCATCTTGATGCGTTCCTTCTTCAAGAAGACCATTCCAGAAGCCATTCTCGAATCTGCTCGTATCGATGGTGCCAGTGAAGCTCGGATCTTCTTCCAGATCTGTTTGCCCTTGTCACTTCCAGGTATCGCAACCATCACGCTTTTGACAGCTCTTGGTTTCTGGAACGACTGGTTCAACGCCCTTCTTTACATCAAGAGTGACAACTTGTATCCATTACAGTATTTGCTCATGCAAATCCAGCAAAATATGGACTACATCGCAAAAGCAGTCGGCCTATCTGGCCAACTGGGAGTCGCTCTACCGAAAGAAACAGGTCGTATGGCCATGGTTGTCGTTGCAACCCTTCCAATCGCGATTCTCTATCCATTCTTCCAACGTTACTTTGTTAAAGGGTTGACAATCGGTGGTGTGAAAGAATAGCACTTGCTGAGAAACACCGTTTCTCCCTTCCCAACTTCATCATAGCGATTGAAGTTAAAAATCATTAAATCGTTTATAAGTTTAAAAATAAAAAAAGGAGTTTTTATCATGAAAAACTGGAAAAAATATGCTTTTGCATCTGCTAGCGTAGTCGCTTTGGCTGCTGGTCTTGCTGCTTGTGGAAACCTTACAGGTAACAACAAAAAAGCTGCAGATACTACTTCAGGTGAAAAACCTGTAATCAAAATGTACCAAATCGGTGACAAACCAGACAACTTGGATGAATTGCTAGAAAATGCAAACAAAATCATCGAAGAAAAAGTCGGTGCTAAATTGGATATCCAATACCTTGGATGGGGTGACTATGATAAGAAAATGTCTGTTATCACATCATCTGGTGAAAACTATGATATCGCATTTGCATCTAACTATGTTGTAAATGCTCAAAAAGGTGCTTATGCTGACTTGACAGAATTGTATAAAAAAGAAGGAGCAGAGCTTTACAAAGCACTTGACCCAGCTTACATCAAAGGGAACACTGTAAACGGTAAGATCTATGCAGTACCAGTTGCAGCTAACGTTGCATCATCTCAAAACTTTGCCTTCAACGGAACTCTTCTTGCTAAATACGGTATCGATATTTCAGGTGTAACTTCATACGAAACACTTGAGCCAGTCTTGAAACAAATCAAAGAAAAAGCTCCAGACGTAGTACCATTTGCGGTTACGAAGAACTTTATCCCATCTGATAACTTTGACTACCCAGTACCAAACGGACTCCCATTTGTTATCGACCTTGAAGGAGACACTACTAAGATTGTAAACCGTTACGAAGTGCCTCGTTTCAAAGAACACTTGAAGACTCTTCACAAATTCTATGAAGCTGGATACATTCCAAAAGACGTAGCAACAAGCGACACTTCATTTGACCTTCAACAAGATACTTGGTTTGTTCGTGAAGAAACAGTAGGACCAGCTGACTACGGTAACAGCTTGCTCTCACGTGTTGCTAACAAAGATATCCAAATCAAACCAATCACTAACTTTATCAAGAAAAACCAAACAACACAAGTTGCCAACTTTGTCATTTCAAACAACTCTAAGAACAAAGAAAAATCAATGGAAGTGTTGAATCTCTTGAACACAAACCCAGAACTCTTGAACGGTCTTGTTTACGGTCCAGAAGGTAAGAACTGGGAAAAAATTCAAGGTAAAGAAAACCGTGTACGCGTCCTTGATGGCTACAAAGGAAATACTCACATGGGTGGATGGAACACTGGTAACAACTGGATTCTTTACATCAACGAAAACGTTACAGACCAACAAATCGAAGATTCTAAGAAACAATTGGCAGAAGCTAAAGAATCTCCAGCACTTGGATTCATCTTTAACACTGACAATGTGAAATCTGAAATCTCAGCAATTTCTAACACAATGCAACAATTCGATACAGCTATCAACACTGGTACTGTAGACCCAGATAAAGCTATCCCAGAATTGATGGAAAAATTGAAATCTGAAGGTGCCTACGAAAAAGTATTGAACGAAATGCAAAAACAATACGACGAATTCTTGAAAAACAAAAAATCATAAGAACGATTGATTTCGTGTATTCATTCCTAATTCCTAAAAATGTGATCACTGCCTTCCTTAGTTCTCTAGGGGAGGTAGTGATTTTTAGGATGTAAAAATGAAAACAGTGATTCTGAGGGTTTATGCGATGTGATACACATACATCTATAGGGGATTTATTATGAAAAAATATCGTCTTCTTTTCAAAATGAGTGCTGTCTTCTCTTACCTATTTTTCGTATTTGGCCTTTCCCAGCTGACGCTTATTGTCCAAAACTATTGGCAATTTTCTTCCCAGATTGGCAATTTCTTCTGGATTCAAAATATCTTGAGTTTGCTATTTATCGGAGTCATGATTTGGATTCTGGTTAAGACAGGCCATGGTTATCTCTTTCGCATTCCAAGAGAAAAATGGCTTTGGTATTCGATTTTGACAGTATTAGTGGTAGTGCTCCAGATCTTTTTTAACGTTCAGACAGCTAAACATGTTCAGTCAACTGCTGAAGGTTGGGCTGTATTGATTGGTTATAGTGGGACTAACTTTGCAGAGCTAGGTATCTATATAGCCCTGTTCTTTCTGGTTCCACTGATGGAAGAGTTAATCTATAGAGGATTACTGCAACACGCCTTTTTTAAAGATTCGAGATTTGCTCTTGATTTGCTTCTTCCGTCCATTTTATTTGCTCTCCCTCATTTTTCAAACTTTCCTAGTCTGTTAGATATCTTCGTCTTTGCAACAGTTGGAATCATCTTTGCTGGTTTGACCCGCTATACCAAGAGCATCTATCCTTCCTATGCAGTGCATGTGATCAATAATATTGTAGCGACCTTGCCATTTTTGCTGACTTTTTTACATAGGGTGTTTGGGTAAAATATTAGCATGAGAGTTAGGGATTATAGTTTTTCAATTTATCAGCGAATTTCAGGAGGAAAATGAGAATGACACCATTAAAATGGTTCTCTGGAGGAAGCGAAAGGCGTTGTGAAGCCATGACCATCATTGATCATCTATTGGAAGATATAAAGGCTGCGCCTCAACTTACTCCCTTGAAAAATCAGTTAGTGATTTATCAAAAACGATTAGAGGATGATGGAACCTCTACTCCATTTATTCTGAGCCAAATGAATGTTGACATCTCACGTGTGTTGATTGATAACAAGCTAAGTTTGTCAGAAAGTCAAGCTAAGCAAATAAAAAAATTGAGAGAATTATCTGCGATTCGGTATGGTTACTGATGAAGTGCAGGGGTAGGACTCTTTCTACAATTTCCGGTCAAATAAATTGCATTCGTTTTCCCAAGTGGGTATACTAGTATAGTTGAATGAAAAATTCTGAAAATTTAAGAATAGAAAAGAGAACAAATCTTATGGCAAAAGATATTCGTGTCTTACTTTACTACCTTTATACTCCAATTGAAAATGCAGAGCAATTTGCGGCAGATCACTTGGCTTTCTGTAAATCAATCGGCCTTAAAGGTCGTATCCTAGTCGCTGACGAGGGAATCAACGGGACTGTTTCAGGTGACTACGAAACAACTCAAAAATACATGGACTACGTTCACAGCCTCCCAGGAATGGAAGACCTCTGGTTCAAGATTGACGAAGAAAATGAACAAGCCTTCAAGAAGATGTTTGTTCGCTATAAGAAAGAAATTGTTCACCTTGGTTTGGAAGACAACGACTTTGACAACGACATCAACCCACTTGAGACAACAGGTGCATACTTGTCTCCAAAAGAGTTTAAAGAAGCCCTTCTTGACGAAGATACCGTTGTCCTTGACACACGTAACGATTATGAGTACGACCTAGGACATTTCCGTGGGGCTATCCGTCCAGACATCCGCAACTTCCGTGAGTTGCCACAATGGGTTCGTGATAATAAAGAAAAATTCATGGACAAGCGTGTCGTAGTTTACTGTACAGGTGGGGTTCGCTGTGAGAAATTCTCAGGCTGGATGGTGCGTGAAGGCTACAAAGATGTTGGCCAATTGCACGGAGGAATCGCAACTTATGGTAAAGACCCAGAAGTTCAAGGTGAGCTTTGGGATGGGAAAATGTATGTCTTTGACGAGCGTATCGCAGTTGATGTCAACCATGTTAACCCAACCATCGTAGGGAAAGACTGGTTTGATGGAACACCATGTGAACGCTATGTCAATTGTGGCAATCCCTTCTGTAACCGTCGTATCCTGACATCAGAAGAAAATGAAGATAAGTACCTTCGTGGATGCTCACACGAGTGCCGTGTTCACCCACGCAACCGCTATGTTGCTGAAAATGAATTGACACAAGCAGAAGTGGTGGAGCGCTTAGCTGCTATCGGTGAAAGCTTGGATCAAGTCGCTACAGTATAAAGCAAACAGCCTTTAGGGGCTGTTTTTCTATGCTTTTTATCTAAAAATCTAAAATTTGTTTCTGTATCTTTCAGGAAAATAGGGTATACTATGTGTAAACGATTTCAAAGGAGGCAAGTTATGGCGAAAACATTTTTTATCCCAAATAAAGAAAGCATTCTAGGACAACAGGAGGTCTTGACTGCCAAGTCCATCTTGGCCTTGGTGGAGGGCTTGGAGTCGCATAGTTATGATGCAGTCTATCTCCGTCAGCCCCTCAATCGTCTCGAATACATGGAGTGTGGGATTGTAGGTCAGTCGCAATTTCTCTTCAAAGTGAACTATGCGGATAGTCGAAAAGGCTATCAAGTGGTGATTCCAGACTTCCTTACCAGAGCGGACTGGGAGATTGTAGAGACTCTCCTCAAAGCCCTATCGAGCAAGTTGGGGCATGTGGTAGAAGGGCTAGAAGGGTTTGACTTTGAAGCTTATTTCCGAGAAACGATCCAGCATTATCTAGCTGATAAAGCGACTCGTCTAGTATACTGCCAAGGGCTCTTGTCCCCTATCTATCTCAACAAGGAATACCTCGAGAGCTTTTTGGCTGAGAATGGATTGGCACGTTTTGAAGAGCTGGTCAAGAAGGTTCAAGGCTCTGATGCCTACCTTGCCAGTGTAAAATTTTACCCGGATGCTCAAGGTAGGGTGCACGGTATCTATCACCTAGCCCAGGGAGTCAAGACGATTTTGCCAAAGGAACCCTTTGTACCAGCTCCTTATACCGAGCAGCTGGCAGGCAAGGAGCTTGTTTGGGAGATTGACCTAGTGACGATTTCTGGTGATGGGTCCAAAGCAGAAGACTACGAATCCATCGCTCGCTTGGGCTATGCAAGATTCCTAGAGTCACTACCAAAAGCATTTTACCAGCAATTAGATGCCAATCAATTAGAAGTACAAGCCATCCTAGGACAAGACTTTGAAGGATTGGCAGCCATCGAGTAGGCACAGTTCGAAAAAGAGTAATCATAAAAATCCCTGTCATTAACAAATGGCAGGGATTTTGGTTAAAAGAAGGTCAGGATGCGAAGGTAGTCTACTGTCAGCGCGAGCTCTGCAATGAAGAAGGGGAAGAGAATAGCGCCATCAAGTAAGACAGCTAGCAAGAATCGATAAAATGGGTCAAGGCTACTAGTCTTACTTGGCTTGCTAATCACAAAGAGATTTCCAAGGGCAATGATGGCCAGGCTTAGAAGAGTGAGGATACCAGCAAATCGTAAGCCACCAAAGAGTGCAAAGAAACTTGCTAGAGCCGTTAGGACAAGTGGGATAGCAAAGAGTCGGCTGTAACGATCGCAAGCTTCTTGGAATGTGAAATCGCTCTCCTGGTCCAGTACACGTCGGACAGTAAAGCCTCCCAAAATGATAGAAAAGTAAAATAGAGCGCTAGCGACCAAGATGGAGAGTCCAGCAAAGAGATTTAAAGGAGGGAGCTGGTTAGGTAAACTATTGGCAATAGAGGCCATATAGCCGTAGTAGAGGTGCTTGATATGATAGATACTAAAGAAAAGGTTGATTGACGACAGCAAGGTGAGCAGGGCAAAGACACTGTAACGATGCTTTTGGTCCGTATTCTTGCTGGCAGTTGGTTCTTGGATAGCATCCAGCAGCCAAGTCCAAAACAGTGCGATTTCTTCTTTGAATCTGGCTGTTTTACGAGGGTCAATATCTGGGATATAGGGGCTTTCTAAAGCCTTGCTGAGGATACTTTTCTCTTTTGCAGGGTTTTCTTGCTTGTGTTCCTCTTCAGTTTTCCCTTCTCCCTCTTCCTCGGTTTGGGTTTCCTCAGTCATTTCGGGAGTTTCCTCCTCATGCGTTTCCGACTCTTTAGGTGAGACAGATGTTTCTTGGCTTACTTGTAGTTCGGTCTCCACAGTTTCTGAAGTCTCAGGCTCGTTGGGCTGGATTTCTGATTTTGTCTGAGGTGATTTCTTCTCAAGATCGGCACTTTCAAACCATTCTTGTGTCATGGTGGAACCTCCTTTTTATGGTCGTTTTCTATCTTTAGCCTAGCAGATAAAAGCGTTTTTGTCAATGGTTTCTAGATGGAGAAGAGTACTCTTCTTTAGGTAGGTAGATATCCTGGTTGGCTTTTGCAATGAGCAGGTCCTTGATATCTGCTCTTTCCGTTTTATAAGGGTTGGCAAGTTCATTCTCTTTTTGTCCACGATGTTCTTCTTTGGGTTTACGATAGATACCGCCATGCTGAGAAGAAATATCTAGATTGATACGGTCGGTCTCTTTCTGGGAGAGAATGAGGTTTAGAGTTGAATGAGCCTCTAGCTCGACCTTGCCGTGAACTTGGATATTTTCAGCATAGATGTGTGCTCCCTCCGTCTTGACCTGACTATCTGTCAATTCGGCATCAAAGATATTGATGATATGAGGTGTCGTTAGTGTGCTGTTCTTGATAGAACTTTCAGTTAGTCTTAAGAGATAGCCTTTTGTTTTGATTGTCGCATTTTCAAGATTGGCTTGACGAATATTGGTTTGTCCACGATTGGCTGAGACGGTGATAGCTTGCAGTCTTCTTCCTTTAGGGAGGGAGAGAATGACTTCGTCAAAACGGTGAGAATAACTGCTGGCAATACGAAGTAGGCCTTCGATTCCTGAACCTAGAAAGCGATGTTGGGAGGCTTGTTTGTCAGTGACGGTCAGTGTTTTGTCACTCATGCCAGTAGTCAGATCGTGACGACCAGACACCGAAGGATGATAGGTGATATGGATCTTGTCATCTACAGACTCTGTGATGGTTAGGCTGTGCTCTTCAAGGGTCAAATCAAGTTTTTCCACTTCATTTCCAAAGGTCACTTCTTCGATACGATTGTCATAGACGGGGTCTTTTGACATGGCAAGTAAACTTTGAATACCATTGGACTGCGCGCCTACAATGATCATGATAAAACCGAGGATTGTAGAAACCACACCAAAGATGAGAAATCCTTTTGTCAATTTACGCATGTCTGTCACCTCTCTTTCCTTTTTTAAGAATCCATTGTGCCAAGCGGACGATTAGGAGGCCAAAGAAACGAGCTACATAGGAGATACCCAGTAGAACAAGAGAAGAAGCACCGATAGAAAGCAAACCGGCCCCAAAAATCAAGATAAAGGCAGATTTGGCTTCGACTAGGACGCTAAAGCTCTCTACGATAAAGAGTCCACCTAGCAGGATACCCGTCACAGAGACGGTAAAGAAGGCTAAAATGACGGAGACGGCTGCGATAAAAAGCCCGATAATGGTTAAGATAATTGCAATTCCAACAGGAATTCCGATAGGGGCTGCTAGTAAGGCAAGTAGGGCAATGTGTATCAGTTGACGGTCATTCTTTTGAGCAGGGGCTTCATTGACTTTTTTATCGAGAAGATCAGAGAGGATATCATGGGCAGCTTCTTTTGGAGTTCCCAGACTGGCAATGAGTTCCTCTTCGCCCTCTGGGCCTGCATCGTCAAATAGTTCCTTAAAGTAGTCCATAGCTTCGATGCGGTCAGCTTCAGGCAGTTTATGGAGATAGGTTTCTAACTGAGTCAGATAGTCAGTTCTTGTCATGGCGGATACTCCCTTCTATGATGCCGTTGACGGTGTCGGTATAGAGCGTCCACTCTTCCTTTAGAGTAACGAGCTGCTCTACGCCCCGATTGGTCAAGGAGTAGTATTTGCGCATACGCCCCTGAAACTCTCTAGAGTAGGTGGTCAGAAAGCCACTGGCTTCCAATTTTTTGAGAATGGGATAGAGCGTAGATTCTTTGATATTGGCGATGAGCTTAATGGTTTGACTAATCTCATAACCATAAGAATCCCCCTGCTCCAGTACAGCCAAGATGAGAAACTCGATCAAGGCAGAGGATGTTGGGAAGTACATGGGAAACCTCCTTTATATTATATAAAAATTTTATATATACTCTTTTCAAATATATTGTATCTCAAGTTGAAAGCCCTGTCAAGAAATATGTGTAAAAATTTTACATATAAAAAAACTCCTAGTATAAACTAGAAGTTTAGAGGATTTTATCAGCCCGATCCACCATAAAGAGTGAGATGGTCATGATGATATCGATAGCTAGAAGGGTAAGGACAGCTGGGATCCAAGATTGGAAAAGTTCAAAACTATAACCAAACAAGGCAGGTCCAAAAGCAGCTAAGATGTAGCCCCCTGTTTGCGCTAGTCCTGATAGCTGAGCGGTCTTTTCAGGAGAACTGGTTTTAAGAGAAAAGCAAACCATGAGGTAGGGGAAGAGGGCACTGCAGGCCGTTCCAATCAAGAGATGAACGACTAACCAGTAGAGGAAATTATTGGTTGGATACAAGAGCATGGCAATTCCTATCATACCAGCGATAGAGATAATTGCCAGCATGACTCGACGATGACCATCTGACAGACGAGTCGTCAGACTTGGAACGGTCATGGAAAAAGGAATGCTGATCAGCGAGAAGATAGAAGCCAGAAGAGCCGCATCACTATTAGAAAGACCAGCACTAATAGCCATAGTTGGCAACCAGGTCATGCTTGTATAAAAGAGCAAGGACTGAAGACCACCAAAGACAATGATGGCCCAGACAGATTTGCTTTTTAGAATATTTTCTTTCGATTTCTTTTCTTGCTGGCCTTCTAGGTGGTGGTTGTAGCGATGATTTGGCAACCAGACTAGCAGAGTGACCAAGCAGAGAAGGCTGAGAACGAGGATCAAGCCCTTCCAAGAACTAGCTTGGGTGATAGGGACAGATAGATAAGAAGCAATAGCTGTGGAAATCCCCATAGAAGTGACATAGAGAGTTGTTAGGAAACTAATCTTTTGAGGCTGATTTGCCTGAATCATACTTGGGAGAAGAACATTAAAAATAGCAATGCTCGCTCCGACAATCAAGGTCCCTAGATAGAGAAGGGGAAGGTTGAAGATACGAATGACAGAGCCAATAGTTAAGAGAAGAAGACAGTAAGTAAAGAGATGCTCTAGCCCAATTTTTTGCGCCAAGCGACTCGTAAAAGCAGAGAGAAGGGCGAACATCAAGAGAGGGAGACTGGTTAAAATCCCAAGAGAACTGACCTCGACTCCTAGCCCCTGAGCAATGTCTCCTAAAATGGTTGGAAGAGCAGTAAAAGGAGAGCGTAAAACGGTCCCGATTAAGACAATTCCTAGAACAAAAAAGAGCGATTGTTTTTTCATGAAAACCTCGATAGGATGATTTTAATAACAGCTTATTTTAAGGTTTTTTCCTTATAATGTCAAGTAATGACAGCCAAGACAGATCAATCAATGGAAGTGAAAATAAAGTGAAAAGGGACAGATTTCTTTACTAGAATTTTCCTTGATTTGATATAAAAATAGGAAACTAGGAGAATTTGTGATAAAATAGTGGAAGGAAATCTATACATTGGAGAAAAACTGTGCCTGAAAAGCAAAAAATCAGCGTCTTGATGTCGGTCTATGTAAAGGAAAATCCGACGTTTTTAAGAGATGCTATCAAAAGTGTTCAAAACCAGACCTTGAAACCGAGCGAACTTGTTCTTGTTGAGGATGGGCCGCTCACACCCGAACTCTATCAGGTGCTAGATGAAGTGGAAGCTCAGTCAGACATTCCAGTTAAACGGTGCCCCTTAGAACAAAACCAAGGTTTAGGCTTGGCTCTTCGATACGGTGTTTTACAGTGCCAGTATGACATTATTGCTCGCATGGATACGGATGATTTAGCCGTTCCGGATCGTTTTGAGAAACAGCTTCAGCTAATGGAGAAAGAAGATCTCGATCTCTTAGGCGGGCATATCGCAGAGTTCATTGATAATCCAGATGAGATTGTGTCTTATCGTCGTGTTCCAACTCAGCACGCAGACATTGTGGCTTATCAGAGAATGAGAAGCGCCTTTAACCATATGACAGTCATGTTCAAAAAGGGCATGGTCCTCAAGGCGGGCAACTATGAAGATGGCCTTTACATGGAGGATGACCTTCTTTGGCTCAATATGATTGCTGCAGGTGCCAAGACTGGGAACCTAGATCAAATCTTGTGTAAGGTTCGTGTCGGTGCAGGGATGTTTGAGCGTCGAGGTGGCTTGCGTTACCTTAAACTCTATCGTCAAGCTCGCCAACGGATGCTTGAGCGAGGGCAAATTTCTTACATGGAATATGCTAAAAGTGTAGCCATTCAGGCAATTGTTGCACTTTGTCCAGGCTTTGTACGTCAGTTTATCTTCGTCAAACTTTTAAGAAAGAGAAAGTAAGCCCCGATAGACTGAATGATTTAGGCTATCATAACAACAGTATCATCTGACTCTTTTAAGGGGGAGTAAATTCCTATGAATAAAAAACTAACAGATTATGTGATTGATCTGGTTGAAATTTTAAATAAACAGCAAAAACAAGTGTTTTGGGGGATATTCGATATTTTGAGTATGGTGGTTTCCATCATCGTATCTTATATCTTGTTTTATGGCCTTATAAATCCTGCGCCTGTGGATTACGTGATCTACACTCTTTTAGCTTTCCTCCTCTATCAAATCATGATTGCGTTTTGGGGGCTAAATGCTAGTATCAGTCGTTATAGCAAGATTACGGATTTCATGAAAATCTTTTTCGGAGTGATGCTCAGCAGTGTTCTTTCTTATGGGATCTGCTATGCCTTTCTTCCATTGTTTTCTATCCGTTTCATCGTACTCTTCATTTTGTTGAGTACTTTCCTCATCTTGCTTCCTCGTATCACTTGGCAGCTGATTTATTCTAAGCGCAAGCAAGGTAGTGGAGATGGTGAACATCGTCGTACCTTCTTGATTGGTGCTGGTGATGGTGGCGCCCTCTTTATGAACAGTTACCAACATCCAACTAGCGACCTTGAGCTAGTGGGGATTTTGGATAACGATGAAAAGAAAAAGGGACAAAAACTAGGTGGGATCCCAGTTCTGGGCTCTTATGATAATCTACCTGAATTGGCCAAACGTCACCAAATCGAGCGTGTTATCGTGGCGATCCCTTCACTTGACCCATCAGAGTACGAACGCATCTTGCAGATGTGTAATAAACTAGGCGTCAAATGTTACAAGATGCCTAAGGTTGAGACAGTCGTTCAAGGACTCCATCAACCAGGTAGTGGTTTCCAGAAAATTGATATCACAGACCTTTTGGGCCGTCAGGAGATTCGTCTTGACGAATCGCGTCTGGGTACTGAGATTACAGGCAAGACCATCTTGGTAACAGGGGCAGGTGGTTCGATTGGTTCGGAGATTTGTCGTCAGGTTAGCCGCTTCAATCCCGAGCGTATCATTTTGCTTGGACATGGTGAAAACTCAATCTATCTCGTTTATCATGAATTAATCCGTACATTCCAAGGGATTGATTATGTTCCTGTTATTGCAGATATTCAGGACTATGACCGTCTCTTGCAGGTGTTTGAGCAGTACAAACCAGCCATTGTTTATCATGCTGCAGCCCACAAGCACGTTCCGATGATGGAGCGCAATCCAAAAGAAGCCTTCAAGAACAATATCCTCGGTACCTACAATGTTGCCAAGGCTGTTGATGAAGCCAAAGTACCTAAGATGGTCATGATTTCGACTGACAAGGCGGTCAATCCACCGAATGTTATGGGTGCAACCAAGCGCGTGGCAGAATTGATTGTCACTGGCTTTAACCAACGCAGCAAATCAACCTACTGTGCAGTCCGTTTTGGAAATGTTCTGGGTAGTCGTGGTAGCGTGATTCCTGTCTTTGAACGTCAGATTGCTGAAGGCGGCCCTGTAACGGTGACAGACTTCCGTATGACACGTTACTTCATGACCATTCCAGAGGCTAGCCGTCTAGTAATCCATGCTGGCGCTTATGCCAAGGACGGAGAAGTCTTTATCCTCGATATGGGCAAACCAGTTAAGATCTATGACTTGGCTAAGAAAATGGTTCTTCTAAGTGGGCACACGGAAAGTGAAATTCCAATCATTGAGGTCGGTATTCGCCCAGGCGAAAAACTCTATGAAGAACTCTTGGTTTCGACCGAATTGGTTGATAACCAAGTCATGGACAAGATTTTCGTTGGTAAGGTAAATGTCATGCCGCTAGAAGCTATTGATCAAAAGATTGAAGAGTTCCGTTCACTCAGTGGAGATGAGCTCAAAGAAGCCATTATTTCCTTTGCAAATGAAACAACCCATGCTGAGTAAGAGTGTCCAACTACCTTCATAATGAAACAACTATCGCCAGTTTTCTGAGGAAATCAGAAAGCTGGTTTTTATAAATAGAGAGTAGAAAACATCGTCTCTTTCAAAGGATTAATAAGCGCAACTATTCAAGGGACGATGTTATGTGATCTATCAGGAGAGTGATTTCAGACACTCTAAAAACTACCTCTTTTTTAAGCTGGTAACATAACTTTGCAAAATAAGTATTAAAATCAAAAGGAGATTATTGTATGCTGACTGCTATTAGGAGTTTTTTCAAAGGCTACGCGAATTTTTCTGGTCGTTCCACACGTCCAGAATTTTGGTGGGTTTGGCTACTAAATATGGTGATTTTCTTGCCCGCCTACTACTCACTTTTTACTGGAGTAGAATCTGATAAAGCCATCAGGAATATTGCTGTCTTCAGTATGTGTATTATTTTGTTTATAATAGAGTTTGTTCCTCTACTAGCACTGATAGTACGTCGCTTACGAGATGTGGGTATCCATTGGGCCTATATTTTTATTGTATTTGTTCCTTTGGGTGCAATAACACTGCTCGTTATGCTCGCTATGCCAAGTCAACGATTTGGAGAAAAAGTGATAGAGAATAGTGAAACAAATAAAGAGAACACTGAAGACTCTCAGTTTGAAGAAATAGTACGAAAATATTAAGATATTTCTACTTTATTTTAAAGCGGCTGAGTCGCGCTTCACAGCAAATGATCCCTTCAGAACTTGTCAATCATTCTACTTTATGGTAAACTATACAAATAAAAATAAAGGAGATTATTATATGTTTAATGCTTATAAGAACTTTTGGAAGGGTTATGTAAACTTTACTGGTCGTTCGACTCGTTCGGAGTACTGGTGGATTTATTTTACGAACTTATTAATCTGTCTTCCTGCTTATACGAAATATCATGCTGTAGTGTCAACTCGTCCGTATAACTTGGAGGCACTCCGTAGCTTACAAGCCATGAGTGGTTTTTACCTCTTTTTAGCAGTTATTCTCATTTTGCCTGGTATTGCTTTGACGGTACGTCGCTTACGGGATGCTGGTTTCCACTGGGCCTTTATCTTCATTGGTTTGGTTCCTATCGTTGGAGCGATTGCTCTTATTGTGATGCTTGCTTGGCCAAGTAAGAAGGATGAAGATGCAGATACTGAAGAACAGGATCAAATTACTGCTTAAGCATGGAGTTGATTCCTTCTGATAGTAACAAGATATAAAAAAATACTCCTCAACCTAGTTTACTAGTGTTAGGAGTATTTTTGTATGGTTAGAGCTGGCTAATGATATCATCAATGGTATGGGCGATCCAGTCAGGTTGATAGCTGAGCAAATCAGCCTCTTCTCCAAATCCCCAAGTAACAGCAAACTTTTTAATGCCAGTTTCTTGGGCCCCGATCATATCAAACTTAGTATCCCCGATGATGAGGACTTGGTCTGCAGGCAGTTGATGCATATGCAAGGCGTAACGGATGACATCCGCCTTGTGTGGCGTTTCAGGACTAGAACCGTAAATGCCATCAAAGAAATGATGGATTCCCAGATTTTTAGTCATATCATGAGCAGTAGGAGTATTCTTTGTTGTAGTGATGTAGAGAGGGTAGTTTTGTGAAAGTTCTTGAAGCAATTCCGTTATTCGGGGGAAGAGTTGGGCTTCGTGGATCCCTTTTTCCTTGTAGTAAGAGCGGTATATCTGGACGGCCTCCGAGATTTTTTCCTTGGGAAGACATGTTGCAAAACTACTTTCAAGTGGCGGGCCCATGAAACCACGAATGGTTTTGGCATCAGGGCTTGGAACTCCTAGTTGTTCAAAGGTATAGGTGAAGGCATTGTGGATCCCAATGGAGCTGTCAACCAGGGTTCCGTCTAGATCAAAAAAGATTGCTGAGATAGAGGGCATAGTTTCTCCTAATAGATATAGATAAGCTTATTCTCCGAAGATTTCTTTTTGTAGGCGACGACCAGTAGGTGTAGCGGCAAGTCCACCCTCAGCTGTTTCACGAAAGGCAGTTGGGAGGCTCGATCCGACTTGGTACATGGCATCGATAACTTCATCGACAGGGATTTTAGATTCGATACCTGCCAAGGCCATATCAGCCGCGATAAAGGCAAAGCTGGCTCCCATGGCATTTCGCTTAACACAGGGAACTTCGACCAAACCAGCGACGGGGTCGCAGATGAGGCCCAGCATATTTTTAATGATAAAGGCGATGGCTTGACTAGCCTGATAGGGGCTTCCACCTGCAGCTAAGGTTAAGGCTGCGGCACTCATGGCAGAGGCAGAGCCAACCTCGGCCTGGCAGCCACCTTCAGCACCTGAGATAGAGGCGTTGTTTGCGATAACCAATCCAAAGGCACCAGCAGCAAAGAGGAAATCCAGCTGTTCTTCGTGGCTAAGGTCTAATTTTTGGATAGCAGCAGTGAGAACGGCTGGCAGACAGCCGGCACTTCCTGCGGTTGGAGTGGCGCAGACCAAGCCCATCTTCGCATTGTGTTCATTAACTGCGATGGCATTACGAGCTGCTGATAGGATGGTAAAGTCCGACAAGGCCTTGCCACTTTTGAGATGGCGGTCTAGTTTGGCCGCGTCTCCACCCGTTAGGCCACTACGGGATTTATTTTCACTGAGACCGAGCTCGACAGAGGCTTTCATGACTTCTAGATTGCGTTCCATGAGAAGGAGAACTTCTGGCCGTTCTCGACCGGTTAGTTGATATTCTGTCGCAATCATGAGTTCGGCGACATTTCCTTGGAAGTCTAGATCTGCTTGCTCAACCAATTCTTTGATAGAATAAAACATGTTTCCTCCTACTTAAAGAAATTGACATTGTGGAGATGAGGGATTTTTCGGATTTCTTCAATCGCCTCTTCGCAACTTCGACTATCGACTTCGATAATCATAATGGCTTTTTCTCCAGCTTTTTCTCGAGTCACATTCATCTGAGCGATATTGATATCAAAACGAGAGAGGGCTTCTGTGACATGGGCAATCATACCCGGAACATCCTGATGCACGATGATAATGGTCGGGGTATTCATGTTGAGAGAGACGGCAAAACCATTGAGTTCCGTAACTTGGATATTTCCCCCACCGATGGAAATCCCTGTCACACTAATGGACTTATGGTCATTCTTTACAGTGATTTTAGTGGTGTTAGGGTGAGGAGCATTGCTGTCTTTCTGAATGGTCCAGACAATCTTGATGCCCCGTTTATGGGCAATCTCGAGGCTATTTGGAATGTTGGGATCATCCGTATCCATACCTAAAATACCAGCGACGAGAGCAAGGTCAGTTCCATGACCACGGTAGGTTTTGGCAAATGAGTTAAATAATTGGAATTCTACCTCTGTCGGCGTATCGTCAAAGATGGAAGAGACGATTTTCCCGATACGAACAGCACCAGCAGTATGGCTACTTGATGGGCCAATCATGACTGGTCCGATAATATCAAAGACAGATTGAAAACGAAGTGAGTGCATCTGTTTCCCCTTACAAAGATTCTTATATCTATTATATCAAAGAATGGACCTCTGCGCTTATTTCCCTTATCAAAAGCTTAAAATGATTAAAGATAGTATAAAATAAGGTCTTTTGTGACAAAAACCTCCATAAAACGGTAAATATAAAACATTTTTGTAATATTTCTACATAAAACCGTTAAACAACGGTAACATTTAAAAGGTATCATAGATATATCCAATGGAAGGAGAATTTTTAGATATGTCATTAACAACTAAAAAAATTAAAACAACTATCGCAGGAGTAGCAGCTTTGCTTGCTTTCTTTGCTCCATCACTTGCATCTGCGCAAGAATCTGTAACTTACACAGTTAAATCAGGTGATACTCTTTCAGAAATCGCTGAGAAGTACAACACAACGGTTGAAAAATTGGCAGCAAAAAATAACATCAAAGATATTCACCTTATCTATGTTGACCAAGTTTTGGTTATCGAAGGAACAGCTCCATCGACAGCAACTGCAACCGCTGTAGCTTCAACAACAACTTATGAAGCACCAGCAGCTACGGAAGAAACTGCAGAAGAAGTAACTGAAACAACAACCTATGAAGCGCCAGCTACACCAGCAGCTCCAGCAGCAGAAAGCAACACTGCAGCAACTTCTACTGTAAGTGGTTCTGAAGCAGAAGCCAAAGAATGGATCGCTCAAAAAGAATCAGGTGGTAGCTACACTGCTACAAACGGACGTTACATCGGACGTTACCAATTGACAGATTCATACTTGAACGGTGACTACTCAGCTGAAAACCAAGAACGTGTAGCAGATGCTTACGTTGCAGGACGTTACGGTTCATGGACAGCTGCCAAGAACTTCTGGCTTAACAACGGTTGGTATTAAGATGATATAGAAAAGGAAGTCTCAATGGCTTTCTTTTTTGTTTACAAAGATGTTAACTTCTCGCTCTAGCTCTGTTAGTAAGTGTTCATCTTCTACTAGTTTAGCTAAGGAGAGTCCATTCTGTATCAACTGAGTATCATTAGCACAAATGCCGATACGAATATAGGAAAACGCAAGTGTATCATACTGTTTGCTTGCTTTTGCATCCTCTAAGAGAGTGTAGCAAAGCTGTTTGCAAAGCAACTTATCACCATTGTAAAGATAAAGAGTTGAGAGATTCAGAAGCAACATCATACGAAGCCGAAAGACAGGACTGTAGTGTTTATAAACCTCTAGTCGTTCGAGAATTTTTTCGGTAATCTGATGAATATACTCCATAGGAAAAGCAAAGAGAATGGTATTAAGAACTTTGAGGTCGCTCTCATACCAAGTATCTTGTTTCTCAATCTTATCCCATAGTCTGTTTACAATGTTGTCAACCTTACTTGACAATTTTTCTATTCCATTTTCACGAATGTAGATAACGATTTCGAGCATATCTTGTAACTGCTGGATGGGGAAATCATGGTGTGTTTTTAGATAATGTTGGCATTTTTTGAGTAATTTACTTAAGTCGCTCGTACCACTAATAGAAGCCATTTTTAGAAAAGTCTGCATGATAGTTGATCGTTCACTTGGGTGGTAGAGATGGCAAATATAGTCAAACTCTTCAAAGGTCATATTGACTTGCCGAAGAAGAAACTCCATATTTTCATATTTAGGAGTTGTTTTCCCGCTTTCGATTTTTGATAGACTGGTTCTTGAGAGAACATCCCCACAGACCTCTTCTTGGGTCAGTCCTTTTGACTCACGGATTTCTTTATAAACATTTCCAAAATCGTAGCGCATGCTTTCCTCCTTATTTGTGAAAAAAGTTAACAAAAAATAGAAATTGATTAAAAATATTGTATCATAGTAGTATAAAAAGTAAAAAAGAAATCTAAAATAAATTTGTGAAAAAAGGGAATAAATTCTACGACTAAGATGATAAAGTACTAAGGAGGTATCTTTATGAAAAAAATCAGTAATTTCTGTATGTTACTCCTGCTTCTCTGTACTACTTTTTTTGTTTTTAATGTAAACTACACACGAGAAGTGGTTCGGATTCAGGAAATGGGAAAGACAGCGAGTTCTTTGGATGTATACTTGAAAGATGTCAATGAACCTGCAGAATCTGTTCTTCGATTTTTTGAGGATGTATCAAAGGAGTACAAAGTCTCCATCATCAAAACAGACAGTGGTGATGAGGTGATCAAGTCTGGTGTTTTTGATAAAGATACCTTCCCCTACCAAGAGTTTGGACTTTCTTCCCTTGATTTTACCACAGATGGTGAGGGAGTTTACAGTAATAAAGAAATTTCCAATAAACTTGGTACGATTCCGACCTTTCTAAAAGCCAAACCTATTCAGCTTATGACTTTTCAAACCTATATCAAGGATACATCTCGTAGTTTAAATGGTCGCTATACGATAACTTCTACACAAAAGATGGACAAGGATAGGATTGTACAGAAATGGAGCGATTTTTTCAATATAGACCAGGCTACCTTGCTAGAGCCAAACTATAAAAGTGCAGTGCAAGTCTTAAATCGAGATTTGCTCTTATCTGCTATTATTTTTGTCTTGGCTATTTTGCTTCTTGTCTTAGTAACAGTGTATCAGCCGATGATGGAGATGAAAAGAGTTGGGGTACAAAAATTACTTGGTTTTCAAGATCGGGCTGTTTTAGCTGATGTTGTGAAAGGCAACCTCTACCTCCTCCTAGGTGGGGCGCTTGTGATCAATCTAGGGGTGTTTTTCTTGCTTGATTATAAGCCGAAAGATTTGTTCCCTATGCTGTGGTTGTCTCATTTTTTGCTTTTGCAGCTTTATCTCTTTATCAGTTGGTTGACTTACCTCTTAATCCAAAAAATGACAATCGGCTCTCTGCTGAAAGGTTTTTCATCTTTCAAATTTGGTCTACTCTTTAATTATTTGATGAAAATTGGAACCACCATTTTACTGACAGTCTTGCTAGTTGGGGTGGGGAAAAGTTTGGAGCAAGAAAACAAAGAGTTGGATTACCAGAAACAGTGGATCAGTCAAGGAAATTATCTGACCTTGGAAACTTTCCAACTCAATGATAACCTGTGGCAAGAGCAGTTGGCAGGCTCAGGGCAAGCAGTGGATTATTTCTATCGATTTTATCAGGATTTGGTAGAAAAAACGCAGGCGGGCTATGTGCAAAGTAGCAGTCTTCCTGTAAAAAATTTTGTCAAATCAGAACAGATTCAGCAATATCAGTTAACCGATATGGTGGATGTTTACTATGCCAATCGCAATTTTCTAAAGAGCAAGGGATTCAAGTTACCCGATACCGGCACTAAAAAAGTTATTTTGATGCCAGCAAGTACGAAAGGTGAAGAAGAGAAAAACCAGCTCTTGGGGAAGTTGATTACCTATCAATCAATGAAGTATGAAGAGCAGCAAAAACGAAGGATAGAGGAGGTGGATGTCGAGATTGCCTATTATGAAGGAGATTGGTCATTTTTCCCTTATAACGAGAAGCGAAAGGAAAATCTCTACAATCCAATTATTAGCTTGGTCAATGATTCTGATATGATGTGGGATGAAAAAGCTTCCCTGTCAACAACAGGTTTAAATAATCCCATTAAAATCGAAAATACAGCTCAACATCAAAAAGAGGTGACAGCGTTAGTTGAGAAATTATCAGATGGGAATTATTTAAAATTTTCATCTATTCAAGCCATTCAACAAGAGAAAGTAGATTCTTATCGAGATGCTGTTCGGAATTTCAACATACTCTTTGCTTTGGTTGGTCTTCTTAGTATGATGATTTCCTACTTCTTACTAGTAACAACTTTCTTATTGAAGCGAACAGATATTATTACCAAGAAGTTTATGGGCTGGAAATTGATAGATCGGTATCGTTCCTTGCTGGGTCTTCTATTAGCTGTCTATAGCCTTCCTTTTGTAGCCCTGCTATTCTTTACACAGGCACTTTTCCCACTCTTGCTTTTCGCAGGATTTACAGGCTTAGATATTCTGTTTGTGCTTTTCTTGGGCTCTAAGATGGAAAAACGAAATGTAGTGCAGTTATTGAAAGGGGATCACTTATGATAAAGTTGGAAAATGTTACGAAAACCATTGGGAAAAAAGTTATTTTGGAGAACTTATCTCTAAAAATTAACCAAGGAGATTTAGTTGCCATTGTTGGGAAAAGTGGCAGTGGCAAGTCAACCTTGTTAAATCTTTTGGGTTTGATAGATGGCGATTACAGTGGACATTATGAAATTTTCGGTCAGCAAAATGTACCTGTCAATTCTGTTAAGTCGCAAGCGATTATCCGCGAACATATCTCCTATCTGTTTCAAAACTTTGCTCTGATTGATAATGAAACGGTAGAGTATAATCTCATGCTCGCTCTAAAGTATGTAAAATTATCCAAGAAGGACAAAGTCAAAAAGATAGAAGAAATTTTAGAGAGAGTGGGGTTGCCATTAATTCTACATCAAAAGGTTTCAGAGTTATCTGGAGGAGAACAGCAGCGAATCGCAGTTGCTAGAGCCATTTTAAAACCCAGCCAGCTCCTTTTAGCAGATGAACCAACCGGTTCTCTAGATCCTGAAAATCGAGATTTGGTTTTGAACTTTCTCTTAGATATGAACAAGGAAGGTAAAACGGTCATTATCGTTACCCACGATGCCTATGTGGCCGAACAGTGCCATCGAGTCATTGAATTGTGAAAGAGAATGTGGAGAGTTCATTGATCTCTTCATCTTACCTGTAATTGGACAATTGTATTTTTAAAACTCAAATAGTATAAATAAGCTTATTATGTGTAAAAATATATCATATAATAAGCTTTTTCTTGATTTAAATGAAATAAAATACAGTTTTTTCTTGACAAACGAGAATGAGAAGAGTATTATTTATACAATTATAAAGTATAAAAATAAAAGGAGGCTCTTCTATGAATAAAGTGAAGAAGGTGTTAATAACGATGTTTGGTTTGCTTATGTTTCCCTTATTATTTGCTTGTAGTAACACTCAATCCCAAGGTGTTGAAGCCATTAAGGCTAAAGGAAAATTGGTGGTGGCCCTAAATCCAGAGTTTGCTCCATTTGAATACCAGAAATTGGTCGATGGGAAAAATCAGATTGTAGGTTCAGATGTTGAACTAGCCAAAGCCATCGCAAAGGAACTAGGTGTAGAAGTGGAGTTCTCTCCAATGAGTTTTGACAATGTACTGGCTAGTCTTGATTCAGGCAAGGCCGATCTTGCCATATCAGGTGTTTCTAAAACGGAGGAGAGAAGTCAAGTTTACGATTTTTCAATTCCCTACTACACTTCGAAAAATAAGGTTATCGTAAGAAAATCTGAATTAACGAATTACCAATCAGTCAAGGATTTGGCTCAGAAAAAGGTTGGAGCGCAGAAAGGTTCTATCCAGGAAACTCTGGCCAAAGAAACCTTGCAGGATTCTTCTCTCGTTTCACTTCCTAAAAATGGAAATTTGATAACAGATTTGAAGTCAGGGCAACTGGATGCGGTTATCTTTGAGGAACCAGTGGCGAAAGGATTTGTAGAGAATAATCCAGACCTAGCCATCGCTGAGTTTGATTTTGACAATGACAAAGAAGATTCCTACGCTGTTGCGATGAAAAAAGATAGTAAAGAATTAAAAGAGGCGGTTGACAAAACCATCCAGAAGTTGAAGGATTCTGGGGAGTTGGACAAATTGATTGACGATGCTTTTAAAGCCTCTATCGAAAAATAGAAAGAAGGAAGAGAAATGAGTAAGGAAAAAGTCATTTTAGCCTATTCAGGTGGATTGGATACATCAGTTGCTATTACATGGTTAAAAAAAGACTATGATGTGATCGCTGTTTGTATGGATGTGGGTGAAGGAAAAGATTTGGAGTTCATCCACGATAAAGCTCTCAAGGTTGGGGCTGTAGAGTCTTATGTCATTGATGTTAAGGAAGAATTTGCTAATGACTATGTTTTAGTGGCTCTTCAGGCACATGCTTACTACGAACAGAAGTATCCCTTGGTATCTGCTCTGAGTCGCCCTCTTATTTCAAAAAAACTCGTTGAAATAGCTCATCAGACGGGGGCAACCACAATTGCCCATGGTTGTACAGGTAAGGGAAACGACCAAGTTCGGTTTGAAGTCTCTATTGCAGCTTTGGATCCCAATCTAAAGGTAGTTGCGCCTGTTCGTGAGTGGAAATGGTCTCGTGAAGAAGAAATCCAATATGCCAAAGAAAATGGCGTCCCAGTTCCTGCTGACCTTGACAATCCTTACTCTGTCGATCAAAATCTTTGGGGACGTGCAAATGAATGTGGTGTTTTGGAAAACCCTTGGAACCAAGCACCAGAAGAAGCATTTGGAATCACATCTTCTCCAGAAGAGGCACCAGACAGTCCAGAATTTATTGACATTGAGTTTAGCTGCGGGGTGCCTATCTCCCTCAATGGAGAGAAGATGAAAGTGGCTGCTTTGATTCAAAAGCTCAATGAAATTGCGGGCAAACACGGTGTCGGTCGTATTGACCATGTGGAAAATCGCCTAGTCGGTATTAAGTCAAGAGAGATTTATGAGTGCCCAGGTGCTGTGACTTTATTGGCGGCTCATAAGGAGATTGAGGACTTGACTCTTGTGAGAGAAGTGGCTCATTTCAAACCTATTATCGAAAATGAGTTGTCCAATCTCATCTATAATGCCTTGTGGTTTAGCCCAGCAACTCAGGCTTTGATTGCCTATATCAAGGAGACACAGAAAGTTGTCAATGGAACTGCAAAAGTTAAACTTTACAAGGGAAACGCCCAGGTAGTGGCGCGGCAATCTCCAAATTCTCTTTACGATGAAAATTTGGCGACTTATACTAGTGCGGATACTTTTGACCAAGATGCGGCTGTTGGTTTTATCAAGCTTTGGGGGCTTCCGACTAAGGTTTATTCAGAAGTTCAGAAAAATGTTGAGTAGTGACGCGATAGAAAGGGACGACAGGATATGTCGAAAAATACAAAATTATGGGGTGGTCGATTTGAAGGCACTGTGGAAGAGTGGGTAGAACAGTTCGGTGCGAGTATTTCCTTTGACCACCAGCTGGCAAAATTTGATTTGATGGGTTCCCTAGCTCATGTTCAAATGCTAGGACAGACTGGCATTTTGAGCTTGGAAGAGGCAGAGCAGATCCAAGATGGTCTGAAAGCTTTGTTGCGAGATTTAGAGGCGGGAGAGCTTCATTTTGATATTGCAAATGAAGATATTCATATGAATATGGAAGTGTTGCTGACGGAGAAAATCGGTCCTCTGGCTGGGAAACTACACACAGCTCGTTCTCGGAATGACCAAGTCGCAACGGATATGCACTTATATCTAAAGGAGCAGCTTGGCCATGTCTTGGATAAGTTGGCGAATCTGAACAGTGTTTTGCTGGGTTTGGCTGAAAAACATGTGGAAACCATCATGCCAGGCTATACTCATTTGCAGCACGCCCAACCGATTAGTTTTGCCCACCATCTCATGGCTTATTACAATATGTTTCAAAGGGACAGCGAACGCTTTGCATTTAACTTGAAACATACGGACCTATCTCCACTGGGTGCGGCTGCCTTGGCGGGGACAACTTTTCCAATCAATCGTCAATTATCGAGTGATTTATTGGGCTTCCAACAACCCTATACCAATTCCTTGGACGCAGTGAGTGACCGTGATTTTATCTTAGAATTTCTGTCAAACGCCAGTATTTTGATGATGCATATGAGTCGTTTTTGTGAGGAAATCATCAATTGGTGCAGTTTTGAGTATCAGTACATTAGCTTGTCTGATAGCTTTTCAACGGGTTCATCTATCATGCCCCAGAAGAAAAATCCTGATATGGCCGAATTGATTCGAGGGAAGACAGGACGAGTTTACGGGCACTTACTTGGACTATTGACCGTCATGAAGTCTTTGCCTCTGGCTTATAATAAGGATTTGCAAGAGGACAAGGAAGGCATGTTTGATACAGTAGAAACGATTTTGAATTCTCTGGATGTGCTGGCAGGTATGCTATCGAGCATGCAGGTTAATCAGGCCAAAATGCAGCAATCCACAGAGAATGATTTTTCGAATGCGACCGAACTGGCAGATTATTTGGCTGAAAAAGGCCTCCCTTTTAGAGAAGCGCATGAAATAGTAGGGAAATTGGTTCTAGACTCTATCAAGCATGGTAAAAATATTCAAGATTGGGATTTGGAGGAGTTGCAAGTCTACCATCCCTTGATTGAAGAGGATATTTATATCTACTTGCGCCCAGAAACCGCTGTTCAGAGACGGAATTCCTTAGGAGGAACCGGCTTTGAGCAAGTGAAATACCAGATAGAACAAGCGAAGAAAGAACTTAAAGGGGACAATTGATTCGTTTGCAAAGGAAGAAAGAGAGGTTGAGATGATTTATCAGCCTCTTTCTTGTCTTCTCCAACCAAGCGTGTTATAATGAATACTGCTCAAGCGACCTTCAATCGTGAAGCACACACGACCTTCAATCGTGAACTAGTCATTTCGTTTATCTTTTATTACGTCGTTAACTCGCAATGAGATGCAAGCTGAGCTTGTCTGATTTATAACCTCAATCAGTCTCCCAGACTGATTGAGCGAACTCAAGTTATGTCCGCGACTTGTTGCCTATCATATTTTCATTTTAAGATGATAGGCTAAAATGGTCTCCCAGACCATTTTACTCCTAAAAGCAAACGAAAAGACGATACTCAAAGAAATTCTTTTGAAAGTCATAATGAATAGAATTTTGAAGGGTATGAACAAACGAATAGATGGGAGACTTACCATGAGTGATAACTCTAAAACACGTGTTGTCGTTGGGATGAGTGGTGGTGTCGATTCGTCGGTGACGGCTCTCTTGCTTAAAGAGCAGGGCTACGATGTGATCGGTATCTTCATGAAGAACTGGGACGACACAGATGAAAACGGCGTCTGTACGGCGACCGAAGATTACAAGGATGTGGCTGCGGTGGCAGACCAGATCGGCATTCCTTACTACTCTGTCAATTTTGAAAAAGAGTACTGGGACCGCGTTTTTGAGTATTTCCTAGCGGAATACCGTGCAGGACGCACGCCAAATCCAGACGTTATGTGTAACAAGGAAATCAAGTTCAAGGCCTTTTTGGATTATGCTATGACCTTAGGCGCAGACTATGTAGCGACTGGGCACTATGCCCGAGTAGCGCGTGATGAGGATGGCATCGTTCATATGCTTCGTGGCGTGGACAATGGCAAGGATCAGACCTATTTCCTCAGTCAACTTTCGCAAGAACAACTCCAAAAAACCATGTTCCCACTGGGGCATTTGGAAAAGCCTGAAGTACGAAAACTAGCAGAAGAAGCAGGTCTTGCGACTGCCAAGAAGAAAGATTCGACAGGGATTTGCTTTATCGGAGAAAAGAACTTTAAAAACTTTCTCAGTAACTACCTGCCAGCCCAGCCTGGTCGCATGATGACTGTGGATGGACGCGATATGGGTGAGCATGCAGGTCTCATGTATTATACAATCGGTCAGCGTGGCGGTCTCGGTATCGGTGGGCAACACGGTGGTGACAATGCCCCTTGGTTCGTTGTCGGAAAAGATCTGAGCAAGAATATCCTCTATGTTGGCCAAGGTTTCTATCATGATTCGCTCATGTCAACCAGCCTAGAAGCCAGTCAAGTTCACTTTACTCGTGAGATGCCAGAGGAGTTTACGCTCGAATGTACGGCTAAATTCCGCTATCGTCAACCTGACTCTAAGGTGACAGTCCATGTCAAAGGAGACAAGGCAGAGGTCATCTTTGCAGAACCGCAACGCGCCATCACACCAGGACAGGCAGTTGTCTTTTACGATGGCGAAGAGTGTCTAGGTGGCGGTTTGATTGACAATGCTTATCGAGATGGACAAGTTTGTCAGTACATTTAGATTGACAAATTTTCTCAATTTGCTACAATAATAAAAGCAATAGAAATGATGGTCAAAGCTCATGGATGTTGCAGGCTTTTTTGTCCTGCACTTCTTTGGAGTTTTGACTGTTTTTGTGTCGTTTAAGGGAAAGGATAAAAATGGCTCAACCAGACTTTCGGACAAAAGTGGAAAATACTGTTTTTGGTGTTCGGGCGACAGCCTTGATTCTCCAAAATGGCAAGCTCCTAGTTACCAAAGATAAGGGCAAGTATTACACTATTGGCGGTGCGATTCAAGTCAATGAAAGAACGGAGGACGCGGTAGTCCGCGAAGTGAAGGAAGAACTGGGCGTCAAAGCTCAAGCTGGGAAACTAGCTTTTGTGGTTGAAAATCGTTTTGAACAAGACGGTGTTTCCTATCACAACATCGAGTTTCATTATCTGGTTGATCTACTTGAGGATGCACCTTTGACCATGCAGGAAGATGAGAAAACGCAACCCTGTGAGTGGATTGACTTAGACAAGCTTAAGGGTATCAATCTAGTTCCAGCATTTTTAAAAGCAGCCCTACCAGATTGGGACGGCCAGCTGCGACACATTCATCTTGAGGAATAGGAGAGAAAATGACTTATAATTTTACGGAAGAATACGATATTATTGTAATTGGTGCGGGACACGCTGGGGTTGAGGCTTCCTTGGCCGCTAGCCGTATGGGCTGTAAGGTTCTGCTTGCGACTATCAATATTGAAATGCTGGCGTTCATGCCTTGTAATCCTTCTATCGGAGGTTCTGCCAAGGGAATTGTCGTGCGTGAGGTAGATGCTCTCGGTGGCGAGATGGCCAAGACCATTGACAAGACTTACATCCAGATGAAGATGCTCAACACTGGGAAAGGTCCAGCTGTTCGCGCCCTTCGGGCGCAGGCTGACAAGGAACTTTACTCTAAGGAAATGCGCAAGACGGTTGAAAATCAAGAAAATCTGACCCTTCGTCAGACCATGATTGATGAGATTTTGGTGGAAGATGGCAAGGTTGTCGGTGTTCGTACAGCGACCCATCAAGAGTATGCTGCAAAGGCCGTTATCGTGACGACAGGAACAGCCCTCCGTGGGGAAATTATCATCGGAGACCTCAAGTACTCATCAGGACCAAACCACAGCTTGGCTTCGATTAACCTTGCTGACAATCTCAAGGAACTGGGACTCGAAATCGGTCGTTTCAAGACAGGTACACCTCCGCGTGTCAAGGCTTCTTCTATCAACTACGATGTGACAGAAATCCAGCCAGGAGATGAAGCACCCAATCACTTCTCTTATACTTCGCGTGATGAGGATTATGTCAAAGACCAAGTTCCATGCTGGTTGACCTACACCAATGGTACCAGTCATGAGATTATCCAAAATAACCTCCACCGTGCGCCTATGTTTACAGGTGTGGTTAAGGGAGTGGGCCCTCGTTATTGCCCGTCGATAGAGGATAAGATTGTGCGCTTTGCGGACAAGGAACGCCACCAGCTCTTCCTTGAGCCAGAAGGACGCAATACAGAGGAAGTCTATGTCCAAGGCTTGTCAACCAGTCTGCCTGAGGATGTACAACGCGAGCTGGTTCATTCCATCAAAGGTTTGGAAAATGCAGAAATGATGCGAACTGGTTATGCTATCGAGTATGACATGGTCTTGCCTCATCAGTTGCGTGCGACTCTGGAAACCAAGAAAATCTCAGGACTTTTCACAGCTGGTCAGACAAATGGGACATCTGGTTACGAAGAAGCTGCTGGCCAAGGGATTATCGCTGGTATCAATGCGGCTTTGAAAATCCAAGGCAAGCCTGAATTGATTTTGAAGCGCAGTGACGGCTATATCGGGGTCATGATTGACGACTTGGTGACCAAGGGAACTATTGAACCTTACCGTCTCTTAACCAGTCGTGCTGAATACCGTCTCATCCTCCGTCATGACAATGCTGATATGCGTTTGACTGAGATGGGTCGTGAGATTGGTCTCGTTGATGATGAACGCTGGGCCCGTTTTGAGATTAAGAAAAATCAATTTGACAATGAGATGAAACGCCTAGACAGCATCAAACTCAAGCCAGTCAAGGAAACGAACGCTAAGGTTGAAGCGATGGGATTCAAGCCGTTGACAGATGCGGTGACAGCCAAAGAATTCCTTCGCCGTCCAGAAGTTTCTTACCAAGATGTGGTGGCCTTTATCGGACCAGCTGCTGAGGACTTGGATGACAAGATTATCGAATTGATTGAAACAGAGATCAAGTACGAAGGTTACATCTCAAAAGCCATGGATCAGGTCGCAAAGATGAAACGAATGGAAGAAAAACGCATTCCAGCCAATATTGATTGGGATGATATTGACTCCATTGCGACAGAAGCTCGCCAGAAGTTCAAACTCATCAATCCAGAAACCATCGGCCAAGCCAGCCGTATTTCGGGAGTAAACCCAGCAGATATTTCTATTTTGATGGTGTATCTTGAAGGTAAAAATCGTAGTATTTCTAAAACTCTTCAAAAATCAAAATGATACGTCGTCGGCTTCGGCTCACCTAACTCAAGTTATGCTTTCGCCTAGCCTTCTAGTCTGATTTCGATTTTTATTGAGTTTCAATCTCAAAAGAAAGCATAGAAAAAACAGCTCCGAAGACGGGGCTGTTTTGTTGATTTATTCTTCTTCATCTGGTGTGAGGATCATCGGGATGATGATTGGTTCACGTTCTGTATTTTCATAGAGGAAAGGACGAATGGCGTTGACAATGGCACCATTGACAGATTGGATGCTGGCATCTTTGTTTTTCAATGCGATACGAATAGCATTGAAGAGGATGCGCTGACTTTGGCGAATCAAGTCCCCAGATTCTCTCATGTAGACAAAGCCTCGGCTAAGGATGTCAGGACCAGACAAGATCATTTTAGACTTGAAGTCAACAGTTGCGACTGCTAGAACGACACCGTCTTCGGATAGATCACGACGATCTTTGAGGACAGCAGCGCCGATTTCACCGATACGATTTCCATCGACATAGATGTCTTGCGCGTTGAAATGGCCTGCGATACGAGCTGAGTTAGCAGTAAGAGCAAGCACATCACCATTACTCATGATAAAGATATTGTCCTTTTCAACACCAGTATCCACCGCTAGTCCAGCGTGGACTTTTTGCATGCGGTATTCACCATGGACAGGCATGAAGTATTTTGGCTTGATCAAGCGGAGCATGAGTTTTTGCTCTTGCTGACCACCGTGTCCAGAGGTGTGGATATTGTTAATCTTTCCGTGGATGACTTCGACACCAGCTTCTGAGATAATGTTAATCAGTTTGTTGACGCTAGTCGTGTTTCCAGGAATTGGGCTAGAAGAGAAGATAACGGTATCGCCGGGTTGGAGTTGTACCTGACGGTGGGTTCCGTTAGCGATACGAGAGAGGGCCGCCATTGGCTCACCTTGACTACCTGTACAGAGGATCAGGACCTCACCTGCAGGGTAGTCTTTGATTTCATTTGGCTCGATAAAGGTTCCCTTAGGAGCTTTGATGTAGCCAAGCTCGATACCGTTGACAATGGCCTTTTCCATCGAACGTCCAAAGACCGCAATCTTGCGTCCAGTCTTAACAGCGGCATCCGTTGCTTGCTGGAGACGGAAGATATTTGAGGCAAAGGATGCAAAGATGATGCGTCCTTCGATACCTTGGATAATCTTCATGATGGACTGACCAACGACTTTTTCAGAGTTGGTAAAGGTTGGCACTTCTGCATTTGTCGAGTCAGAGAGGAGGCAGAGCACACCCTCTTCACCAAGGGCTGCCATTCGGTGCAAGTCTGCAGGTTCTCCAACGGGAGTAAAGTCAAACTTAAAGTCACCCGTACAGACGATTTTCCCTTGAGGAGTATGAATGACAATCCCCAAAGGTTCTGGAATGGAGTGAGTGGTTCTAAAGAAAGTTGCCTTGAGATTTTTAAAGGTCAACTCAGTATTGTGGTTGATTTCGTAAAGTTTGGCGTTGCGCAAGAGACCGTGTTCTTCGAGTTTTCCACGGATCAAAGCCAGGGCAAGCGGTCCAGCATAGATAGGGACATTTGCTTGCTTGAGCAGGAAGGGAATCCCACCAATGTGGTCCTCGTGTCCGTGTGTAATCAAAACAGCCTTGACGCGGTCGATATTGTCCACGATGTAAGAGTAATCAGGAATGACATAGTCGATACCCAGCAAGTCATCTTCTGGGAATTTAATCCCAGCATCGACGATGATAATCTCATCTTGGTATTCAATTCCGTAAGTGTTTTTCCCGATTTCTCCCAGACCACCGATGGCAAAAACGCCGACTTCTTCAGGTTTAAGAGTGTAGGCCATATTAGAACTCCGTAATCTCGAAAGCGCCAGTTTCTTTTTCGTAATCTAGCAATTTGTCAGACAAGAGTTCAATAAATTCGATGTTGTACTCTGGGCGGTTTTCTTCGACAAGTTGGCGAGCAGCGATACGGCCCTCAAGTTCTGAGTTGGCATCGATGTCTAGGTAAAGTGAGCGTGTTGTTTCACGACGTGGGCTGCGTTCTTTTGTTTCTTGATAAAAAACTTTGTAAATCATTACATTTCCTTTCGTATTTTCATGATTAACCTGCAGAAAACAACAGCTGATTAGCTGTTTTCTTTTATTTAATTCTGAGTAGTAGATTAATCCTGATTCGTTAAAATTATAATGATTATACCATAAAATAAGGGAATAGTAAAAGGTGGAGATAAGAAAATGTAAGAGTGATTTAGTCTAAAAGTATTCGGATTCCATATTTTTGAAATGCCTGTCCTGGATACTTTTAATCTTATGATAGATAGCCGTGCTTGCGGTACCAATCTACCACGTCAGCTAAGCTTTCTTCGAGAGGGCGATGCTGTCCGCCTAGCTCGCTCTCGGTTTTGGCAAAGCTAAAATTACTTTTGAGATATTCTTCGGCCATGAGATGAGCGAGCTCATTGGTAACCAAAATTGGTTTTTTGGTGAGCCGGTGGTAGAGCTCACTTGCTTGGGCATAGATTTTGACGAAAAGAGGGGAGATCTTGCGCTTGGGGGCGGGAACGCCAGTGATTTTTTCCAGTATTTGGTACAATTCTGTCATGGTCACTTGCCGTCCAACTGCCAGATAGCGCTCCTTTGAGCGTCCGTATTTCATGGCGCGGAGATGAATATCTGCTACATCTCTAGCATCCACCATATTATAGCTAGCCTTTAAGATACCTGGAAGTTTTTGCTCTACAAAATTGATAATCAGCTGCCCACTGGAGGTCGGACCAAGGTCTCTAGGACCCAACATTACACTCGGCAAGATAAAGCAACCGAAAACATCTGAATGCTTGTCCAAGAAATCACGAACGGCCTCTTCACTCAAAATCTTGCTGCGATAGTAATCAAAAGGAGTATCTTTTGAGCGAGACATGCTTTCATCGATTAGCTGATTGGCCTCACCTTCCAGTACGACACAGGAGGAAGTATGGACAAATTGGCGGATACCAGCCTCGTAAGCAGCTTCTAGGAGGTTATTTGTGCCTATAATATTAGTGTCGTAGAGCTCCTGCCAGTGCTTGCCGCCTTTATAATTATCGCGGAAAAAAGCAGCAGTATGAAAGAGGCTGTCGCAGCCTGCTAGATAGTCACGATAGCTTTCGGGCTCTAAAATATCCCCCTTGACAATCTGGATAGGCAGGTCGGCAAATTGTTTGCGCGCTTTTTCCTCGGAGCGAACGAGAGCGGTCACTTGAATGTTTTCTTTTAGCAGAGCACGCACGAGATTATTTCCTAAAAGACCGGTCGCACCAGTCACAAAAGCGTGGGTCATTGTTCTAGCTGGTTTTTGATTTGTAGGGTTTGGGGTCATCCGTTTTTCCTCCTTTTGCAAATAGATGACATATCATCTATTTAAGATTTTATATTTTTTAACTAAAATTGTCAACAATTTACCTAATCTAGTGTAAAATAGTATAGAAGTGATTTTTGAAAGGAGAGCAGCGTGGTAGCAGAAGGAATTCGATTTGGCTATTTGTTTAGAAGTGCAGAGAGCTTAGCGACGAGAGAATATGGGAAGTTGCTAGAGCCTTTGGGAATTACGCCCAATCAAAGCGAGGTCTTGCTCGTTTTGGGCGAACATGCTCCGCTGTCTCTCAAGGGCTTGGGGGAATCCCTGATTTGTGAGGAAAAAAGCCCTAGTCGCTTGGTGCAGGCTTTGATTAAAAAAGGCTTGGTCAAGAAGGAAATTTCTAGCAAGGACAAGCGCAGTTCTCGCTTGAGCTTGACTGCTGCTGGAGCGGATTTGCTGCCCAAGATTGCTGAGCAAGAAGCGATTTTTGGAAAACACTTGGCGCAGCAAGTGCCTAATTTGGAGACTTTTAGCCAGATTTTAGAGGAATTTTTGGTAGATAGTTTCTACGAAGACAAATTAAAACGTCGCTCACTTTGGCGGCAAGAGGAAAAATAGAGGATAAACATGAAGATTGCAGCTTTTGATACGTCAAGTAAGGCGCTGACGCTCGCGATTTTAGAGGACGAGACCTTGCTGGCGCAGATGACTTTAAATATAAAGAAAAACCACAGCATCACCCTTATGCCTGCCATCGATTTTTTGATGGCAAGTCTGGACCTGACACCCAAGGACTTGGATCGCATCGTGGTGGCAGAAGGACCGGGTAGCTATACAGGTTTGCGAATTGCAGTAGCAACTGCCAAAACTTTAGCTCATACCCTAAACATCGAGTTAGTGGGGATGTCCAGTCTCTTGGCTCTGGTGCCAAGTCAACAAGAAGGCTTGGTGGTTCCTATCATGGATGCACGCCGTAACAATGTCTATGCTGGCTTTTATGAAAATGCCAAGGCTGTCTTTCCAGAAGCACACCTGTCTTTTGATGAAGTGCTAGAGAAGGTCAAGGATGCTGAACAAGTGACCTTTGTCGGAGAAGTTGGAGCCTTTGTGGAGCAGATCCAAGAACATCTGCCACAAGCTAGCTACCAAGAAACCTTGCCAAATGCAGCTAATCTAGCTCTTTGGGCCTGGGATAAGGAAGCAGCCTCCTTGCACGACTTTGTGCCAAACTACCTCAAACGGGTAGAGGCTGAGGAAAATTGGCTCAAGACCCATCAGGAATCCAGTGATTCTTACATTCAGCGCCTATGATTGAGATGAGAAAATGGAGCGCTAACTCGGATGTGGACGCGGCAGTTCTGGCAGAAGAGCTGGAACAGCTCTTACTTGCTGTCTATGAGGTCAGCCCTTGGACCGCAGGCCAAGTGGAAGAGGTTCTGCGTTCGGATGTGAACAGTTGTGCACTAGCAGAAGATGAAAGTCGACTTGTCGGCTTTTTAGTCTGGCAGGAGAATCTCTTTGAGGCAGAAGTCCTGCAGATTGCTGTACTGCCTAGCTATCAGGGGCAGAAAATCGCGACAACCTTGTTTGACTTTTTGCCTGCCGACAAAGAAATTTTCCTCGAAGTCAGAAAGTCAAACCAACGAGCGCAAGCATTTTACAAGAAAGAAAAGATGGCGGTCATCGCTGAGCGCAAGGCCTACTACCATGACCCAGTTGAGGACGCCATCATCATGAAGAGAGAAGTAGATGAAGGATAGATATATTTTAGCATTTGAGACATCCTGTGATGAGACCAGTGTCGCCGTACTGAAAAACGATGATGAGCTCTTGTCCAATGTCATTGCTAGTCAAATTGAGAGTCACAAACGTTTTGGGGGCGTAGTGCCAGAAGTAGCCAGTCGTCACCATGTCGAGGTTATTACAGCCTGCATCGAGGAGGCGCTAGCAGAAGCAGGAATTACCGAAGAGGATGTAACGGCTGTGGCTGTTACCTACGGACCAGGCTTGGTCGGAGCACTGCTAGTTGGTTTGTCAGCTGCCAAGGCTTTTGCTTGGGCTCATGGACTTCCGATGATCCCCGTTAACCACATGGCTGGTCACCTTATGGCGGCTCAGAGTGTGGAGCCTTTGGAGTTTCCCTTGCTAGCTCTCTTGGTCAGCGGTGGGCACACAGAGTTGGTCTATGTGTCAGAGGCTGGGGATTACAAGATTGTTGGAGAAACGCGGGATGATGCGGTTGGTGAGGCCTATGACAAGGTCGGCCGTGTCATGGGATTGACTTATCCAGCAGGTCGCGAGATTGACGAGTTGGCTCATCAGGGACAGGATGTGTATGATTTCCCTCGTGCCATGATCAAGGAAGATAATCTGGAGTTTTCATTTTCAGGTTTGAAGTCTGCCTTTATCAATCTTCACCACAATGCCGAGCAAAAGGGAGAAAGCTTGTCCAAGAAAGATCTGTCAGCTTCCTTCCAAGCTGCGGTCATGGATATTCTTATGACCAAAACCAAGAAGGCCTTGGAGAAATATCCTGTTAAAACTCTAGTTGTAGCAGGTGGCGTGGCTGCCAATAAAGGGCTCAGAGAACGACTAGCAGCTGAAATCACAGATGTCAAGGTTATCATCCCTCCCCTACGCCTTTGCGGAGACAACGCGGGTATGATTGCATATGCCAGCGTCAGCGAGTGGAATAAAGAAAACTTTGCAGGCTTGGACCTCAACGCCAAACCAAGCCTCGCCTTTGATACTATGGAATAAAGAGTCAGCTTGAGGTTGGCTTTTTAACTCCATAAAATGTCAGAATATTTTGACAAAACTGTAAAAATGATGATATAATATGTAAAAATTAGGATGTGGCCAGATGATTGAGAGAATGGAATTGGGAGAATTTTACAAGGAATTGCGGCTGGCGAGAAAGCTCAAGCAGTCAGATGTGGCTTGTGAAGGTCTAACAGCTTCTCAGTTATCCAAGTTTGAACTGGGACAGTCTATGCTGTCTGCGGATAAACTGATACTAGCAATCCAAGGGATAAATGTGACCTTTGATGAGTTTGGACACAAGCTTAATAATTATCAGGAATCCCCACATATGCGATTTGGACGAAAAGTTGTAGATCGTTTTGCCCATCAAGATATGGCTGGCTTAGAGCAACTATTAGAGGAAGTTGAGCAGGAACAGATGGCGCAGACCTATCGTCGTTTGAATGCTATTGTGATTAAAGATGCTATCCATTCCTTAGATAAAAGGTATCCGTTAGAAGAGGAGGATAGCGAGTTTTTGACCACCTATCTCTATGCTATCGAGTCTTGGACCTGGTTTGAACTCTATCTTTTTTGCAATACCATGCCTTTCTTAAGTAATCAAGATCTGATTTTTTTATCCACCTCTTTACTTGAAAAATCCAAGGAATTTAAAGAGTTGGTACACAATCAATTGTATATGAAAAGTGGTTATCTTAATATCATCTCAGAGCTCATGGAGCGTAAGCTTTTCTCTTACATCCCAATCTTTGAAGCCGAGTTGGAGAGTATGCTCCGGCCATATGATGTTTTTGAGAAAGTATCATTGCAGTTTTTAAAGAAGATGAGTGTATTCCTTCAAACCAAGGGGAGCAATCAAAAAGAGATTGAACACTTTATCCAATCTCTGCAAATATTAGAAAATCCACAATTAACAGCCCTTTTTGAATTGCGTTTGCAGCAATACAAAGAGCTTATCGATTAGTTAGAAAAGGAATGACAATAACCCACTCTAAAATAAGTAGGAGTATCAGTTGGATTTTGCTTTTTTTCATCATTATATCCCTCCTTGTGAGTAGTACCTTCATTATATCAGGGAAAGAGTCAAATCTACAAAAATCGCAAATGTGAAATTTCCATGAGAAAAAATATCAAATATGCGATTTACTAAAATGTGGTGATTTCCGTGTTATACTATCCTTATTTCATAATATAGGAGAAAATAGAATGAAAAAGATAATCTCACGTCACTACTTTATTATGGCTTTTCTACTAGTTATTGCTGACCAGAAGTTCAGTGGTCTAGTTTTACGTAGCAACCTTGTTACTGGTCTATCTGACTTTACCTATTATCTGTCGGATATGATGTTGAATTTTCTTGTGGTTTTATTTGCTCTTATTGCTATGATTTGGTCGGGAAAATGGCAACAAATCAACAGTAGAAAGTTTAAAGGTTCCTATCTTTTTTATTCCTTTTTAGCTCTTCTTGCTTTTGTTATTTGGAATTTCGTTACATTTTATCTTTTCCCATCTACCAAAAATGAAATTGCTTATCAACTGGATGTCCCTACTTTTACAGGAGCTACAGCATTTTTGATGTATTTTTTCTATCCTGTAATTGCAGGTCCCATTTTTGAAGAGATAATCTATCGTGGGTTGGTGATGACCGCTCTGGAAAAAGGAAAGAAATGGGGACTGGATGTGCTCGGTTCGGCTATTTTATTCGGGGTCTTGCATATTAGTAATCATGGTTGGGTCTTGACAGACTTTTTCGTATATATGGGTGGCGGTCTCATATTTGCAGTCTTATTTAGAGTGACAAAGTCCATTTATTGGCCTATTGGACTGCACATAGTCTACAATGGCATTGGTCAAATTTTACCGTTGCTGTAATTTTAGGTGCTCAGCAATATTGGTCTATTCTTGGGGAAAAGTTCCCATTTGAATTCAAAAAGGAGTTGCGATGAAAGTATTTATTCAAAATAGAGATTTTAGGCAATTAACCATCAACCAGTGGATTTCAACGGTTGGGGATACGATTTTTTATCTTGCTTTTTTGAATTATGTGGCAGACGCTTCGTTTGCCCCCTTGGCGATTTTACTCATTACGATTTCAGAGACTGTTCCTCAAGTTCTGCAAATCTTTATGGGAGTTTTGGCTGACTTTCAACATTATCGTGTTCTAAAGTATACGGTTATTAGTTTTGTCAAATTTGTACTTTATTCTATAGTGGCACTTTCGCTTTCAGGGCAGTCCTTTTCCTTATGGCTCGTATTCTTTATTTGTTTAATGAACCTCTTGTCGGATACATTGAGTTACTTTTCAGGAGCCATGCTAACTCCTATTTTTATAAGAATCATTGGGAAAGAACATCTGACAGAAGCCATTGGCTTTAAACAATCAACAGTTAGTTTAGTTCGGACAATCAGTAATATTCTAGGAGGGATTTTACTAGGAATTCTTTCCATTCAGTTCATTTCCTTGCTAAACGCTCTGACGTTTCTGATAGCATTTGTAGGTATTCTCTTCATAAAAAATGATCTTTTGAAAGTTGAAAAAACAATTAGCTATCAAGAAGGTCTTTCTATAAAATCGTTTTGCCAGCATTTGTTCCAATCATCGAAATTGATCTGGAATATGGATAGAGTAATCTTCATTTTATTTATCGTCTCTATCAGCCAAGCTGTGATCAATGTCACTGTTCCTATTTCGACTCTTTTTTTAAGAAACCAACCGTTTTTGAATTTACAAACTGGTCAATCACTCGCTTTGTTATCAACACTAGAATTGTTAGCACTTATTGTCGGAAGCCTTGTAAGTGGCTATCTGAAAAATACGATTTCTATAAAAACAGCTCTATACGCTTCGGTCATCATCCAGTTACTCCTTCTAGTAGGATTTGCCACAGTTCATTTTGGCTTGATTCTGCTTTTCAGCTCCTTGGATGCCTTCATCGCAGGGTTACTCTCTCCTAGATTGCAAGAACTCGTCTTTAAACAAATACCTGAGGAGTCAATGGGAGCGGTTCAATCCTCTATTGGTGCTATTACGGTTGTTTTACCAAGTCTATTCACAATCGTTTTCGTAACGATTGCTACAAGTTTTGGGACCCTAGCGGTCAGCTTTATTCTATTGCTATTACTCCTAACCGCATTTGTCATGCTCTTGAATATTCGTGAGAGCATTTAGTAGGGAACTTTGATTTAACTTTTGTTCATACGATAAGGCTGGCGCTCCAGTCTTTTTCTTATCTCGAGTATCTAATAATAGTCCTTGTTCAATTCCTTGTTACCTTAAATGAAAAAGTAATTTTAGAATTTAACCACGGAATCCGACTCTATTAAAGTTTGTCAATCCTAGAGTTTTTTTGTATAGTAGAAATATGAAAATTACAAAAATAATCAGTGGTTTGCTTGCTCTTGGAGTGCTAATCTTATTTATAAAATCTTACCAAAATTTTAAAAATTTGGAATTTCCTAGTACGCAGTTAGTCATGTTTAAATCGCTTTCGTTTTATATGTCTGTAGAATCTTTTGAAAATACATTTGTAGCAGCTGACAAAGTCGTGGAAGAGGAGGAAATGGCCTATCGTGATACTTGGCGTGCAGAAGACCCGTATTTCTATAAAACAGGTCGCCTTTTCTACTATTACGAAAATATGAGATGGGAAGGCTATACTATCCGCGCAGATTTTACGTTTTCAAAATGGCATACCTTGGAAGAAGCGAGGGCTTCTTTTCCTGTTGCTTCAAAAATGGAACAGAAAGAACTACTTGGCAAACTATCGCAGGCTATAAAAACAGAAATTGAATCTTTACCAGACTATCAGTCTATGACAGTTGAAATGGTAGGACTAGATCAAGATTCTTATCAATATAAAGTCAAATTACAAGGGCAAACGGAGGATCTCTGGGTCGAGGTTTATTCGACAGAACTTGGATATCATGAAAAGCCTGAAGATAAGGAGTATGGGGTTGGGATTAGTCAATATCGGAGGCATGCATCGTAATCCTTTCCTTCTATACCATAGAATAAAGAGTCAGTTAATTGTTGACTTTTTTATCTTGGACAAATGCCCGAGTTTTTTAGTATAGTAGAGATATGAGATTTAAAAAAATAATGAGTACGGCACTTGCCATAGTGGTATTGTTGCTTTCTTTAATGGTTTTTCGAATGTTTCAAAAGACGCAATTGGTCATGTTTGAATCCGTTTCTTTTAATATGCCCCTCGAATCTTTTGAAAAAGCGTTTGGAAAACCTCATGAAATAGTAGAAGAGACAGAAACAGGCTATCACAATCCTTGGCGTGCAAAAGATCCTTATCTCTATAAAACCGGGCGCCTTTTCTATGACTACGAAAACTTTAAATGGAAAAGTTACAGCGGTCGAGTGACCGTTACTTTTTCAAAATCGCATCGTTTACAAGGAGCGACGGTTTATTTCCCTGTGGCTTCCAAAGATCAACAAAAAGAGATATTCTATAAAGTGACCCAAGACATGAAAGCTGAAATCGAAGCTCTACCAAACTTTCAGTCTTTGAAAGTTGATGCTTTGGTGGGGTATGATGTTGGTTATCGATTTAAGGTCAAAATGAAAGGACAAGGGAGAGAACTCTGGATTGATGTCTATCCTACAGAATATGAGAATAAGGATAATCCTGAGAACAACCAATATAATATTGCAATCGATCAATTTCGATGGTAGTTACCCTAGCGTGCTTGTTTTGAATGCTTAGTAGTAGAATGCTGTATTTGTAAGAATGAGGAGAAGGATGAAAGAAAAAGGATTTTGGGAAGGTGTTCAGGCGGCCATGCCGACTGCTCTTGGCTATGTCAGCATTGGCCTGGCTTGTGGGATTATTGGCGCGCCCTATGTGACACCTGTTGAGATGGGCTTGATGAGCCTCTTTGTTTATGCTGGGAGCGCCCAGTTTGCCATGTTGGCACTGATTGCAGTACAAGCGCCTGTGGCAGCCATTGCTATGACAGTTTTTTTGATCAACTTGCGACTCTTTTTGCTGAGCTTGCATGCATCGACCTATTTCCGTCATACTAGTCTCTGGCAAAATATCGGCATGTCCAGTCTCCTGACAGATGAGACCTATGGGGTTTTGATGGGAGAATTAGCCCATACAGACAAGGTTCATCCCATGTGGATGCACGGGAACAATCTCAATAGTTATGTAGCCTGGTTTATTGGGACAGTGGCGGGGACGGCTTTAGGTGGGCTTCTTCCAAATCCTGAGGTCTTTGGCTTAGACTTTGCCCTTGTCGGAATGTTTATCGGGATTTTTACTTCGCAATTTCAGATTATGCAAAGACGGGTTCCTGTACGGAATCTGCTGCGGATCCTAGCCGTTGTTGCGGTGTCCTTCTTTTTGCTCTTGACAGTAGTGTCTCAGTCGCTAGCTGTTCTGTTTGCGACCTTGCTAGGTTGTACTATGGGGGTGGTCTTAGATGGTCAGTAAATATCTTTTGTTAGCCGTTATCTTTTCAGGCCTAGTGACTTGGGTTCCCCGTATGATTCCCTTCATCTTGGTTAAGTACAAGGGATTGCCAGCTATTGTCGAGCGGTTTTTGAAGTTTTTGCCTGTTTCCATTATCTTTGCCTTGATCCTTTCCAGCGTAGTGACTGGCAAGGTTGGTAGCCTTCCTCAGATCAAATGGCTGGACTTTTTAGCAGTCTTTCCAACGGCTTGGGTAGCCTTTCGCTACCGCAATCTAGTAGGTACGGTTCTTTTTGGAGTGGTCTTGATTGCAGTCTTGCGTCTGGTCTTTTAGTCAGCCATAAAAAAAACCTATCACCGAGATAGATATCATATAATGGCGAAAAAAAATATTTTCTGTTAAGATAGTAAAGTATTCTATTTTGGAGGAAATGACATGAAAAAAATCGTCAAATATTCATCTCTGGCTGCTCTAGGGCTTGTTGCCGCAGGTGTACTAGCAGCTTGCTCAGGTGGAGATAAGAAAGATACTGCAACTAGCGAAGCAGCATCTGGTAAGAAAGAAATCATCGTTGCAACCAATGCTTCACCAAAACCATTTAACTACGAAGAAAATGGTGAGTTGACTGGTTATGAGATTGAAGTAGTCCGTGCTATCTTTAAAGACTCTGACAAATACGATGTCAAGTTTGAAAAGACAGAGTGGTCAGGTGTCTTTGCAGGTCTTGATAGCGACCGTTATCAAATGGCTGTGAACAATATCAGCTATACCAAAGAACGTGCTGAAAAGTACCTTTATGCAGCGCCAACTGCTAAAAACCCTAACGTTCTCGTTGTGAAGAAAGACGACGACAGCATCAAATCACTTGATGATATCGGAGGCAAGTCTACTGAGGTTGTTCAAGGGACAACATCAGCTAAACAGCTAGAAGATTATAACAAACAACACGCTGACAATCCAACGATTCTTAACTATACCAAGGCTGATTTCCAACAAATCATGTCTCGTTTGAGCGATGGTCAGTTTGACTACAAGATCTTTGATAAGATTGGTGTTGAAACAGTTATCAAGAACCAGGGTTTGGACAACTTGAAAGTCATTGAACTTCCAAGCGACCAACAACCTTACGTTTACCCACTTCTTGCTAAAGGTCAAGATGAGTTGAAATCATTTGTAGACAAACGTATCCAAGAACTCTACAAAGACGGAACTCTTGAAAAATTGTCTAAACAGTTCTTCGGAGATACTTACCTCCCAGCAGAAGCTGATATTAAATAGTCGTATGAAATCATCCAGTCTGAGAAAGACGGATGATTTCTCAATTTTCAGGTATATAGTTTCAAACTATATGTCTGCCTATCTAATAACAATTTGCTAAATCAAATAAAGTATGAGATACTATTACGGTATTATTTTTAAAGGAGAAAGAATTATGAAAATTAAAAAATGGCTCGGTGTAGCGGCTCTTGCTACAGTTGCAGGTTTGGCTCTTGCAGCTTGCGGAAATTCAGAAAAGAAAGCAGACAACGAAACAGTTGTCAAAATTGCAACAGTTAACCGTAGCGGTTCTGAAGAAGCGCGTTGGGATAAAATCCAAGAATTAGTTGAAAAAGATGGAATTAAATTGGAATTCACAGAGTTCACTGACTACTCTCAACCAAACAAGGCAACTGCTGATGGCGAGGTAGACTTGAACGCCTTCCAACACTACAACTTCTTGAACAACTGGAACAAAGAAAACGGGAAAGACCTTGTAGCGATTGCAGATACATATATCTCACCAATCCGCCTATACTCAGGTAAAAATGGGGAAGAAAACAAGTACACCAAAGTGGAAGAAATCCCAGATAACGGTGAAATCGCCGTACCAAACGATGCAACAAACGAAAGCCGTGCACTTTACTTGCTTCAATCAGCTGGTTTGATCAAATTGGATGTTTCTGGAACTGCCCTTGCAACAGTTGCTAATATCACAGAAAATCCAAAGAACTTGAAGATTACTGAATTGGACGCTAGTCAAACAGCTCGTTCATTGTCATCAGTTGATGCTGCCGTTGTAAACAATACCTTCGTTACAGAAGCAAAATTGGACTACAAGAAAGCACTCTTCAAAGAACAAGCTGATGAAAACTCAAAACAATGGTACAACATCATCGTTGCGAAAAAAGATTGGGAATCATCACCTAAGGCTGATGCCATCAAGAAAATTATCGCAGCTTACCACACTGATGAAGTGAAAAAAGTTATCGAAGAAACATCAGACGGTTTGGACCAACCAGTTTGGTAATAAGACACAGGGAGGTGGGAGAGAGTTTCCACCTCTTGCTTTTGTATAGAGAGTTGATTTTAAAGAGGCACTTGTGGTCGTTCTGAGGACACAAGTACGTAGTAGAAAGAGAGAGAAAATGGTTTTTCCTAGCGAACAAGAGCAGATTGAAAAATTTGAGAAGGATCATGTGGCCCAACATTATTTTGAAGTCTTGCGCACCTTGATTTCCAAGAAATCAGTTTTTGCCCAGCAGGTTGGACTCAAGGAAGTCGCAAACTATCTGGGTGAGATTTTCAAGCGTGTGGGGGCTGAAGTGGAGATTGATGAGAGCTACACGGCTCCCTTTGTCATGGCGCATTTCAAGAGTTCGCGTCCGGATGCCAAGACCTTGATCTTCTATAATCACTATGACACCGTGCCAGCGGATGGCGACCAGGTGTGGACAGAGGATCCGTTTACCCTTTCTGTGCGAAATGGCTTTATGTATGGACGTGGGGTTGACGACGACAAAGGCCACATCACGGCTCGTTTGAGTGCTCTGAGAAAGTATATGCAACACCATGATGACCTGCCTATCAATATCAGCTTTATCATGGAAGGGGCAGAGGAATCTGCTTCCATGGATCTAGATAAGTATTTAGAGAAACACGCAGACAAACTTCGTGGAGCGGACTTGCTAGTCTGGGAACAAGGGACCAAGAACGCCTTGGAACAGCTGGAAATCTCTGGCGGAAACAAGGGAATTATAACCTTTGATGCTAAGGTGAAAAGTGCTGATGTGGATATCCACTCGAGTTATGGTGGTGTCGTGGAGTCAGCGCCGTGGTATCTTATCCAGGCCTTAAGTAGTCTGCGAGCTGCTGATGGACGTATCTTGGTAGAAGGCTTGTACGAGGATGTTCAAGAGCCAAATGAACGAGAACTAGCCTTGGTAGATACCTACGCCCAACGCAATCCAGAGGAAATCAGTCGCATTTATGGCTTGGAATTGCCTCTCTTACAAGAGGATCGTGTAGCCTTCCTAAAACGTTTCTTTTTCGAGCCAGCCCTTAATATCGAAGGGATTCAGTCAGGTTATCAAGGGCAAGGGGTTAAAACGATTTTGCCAGCAGAAGCCAGTGCCAAGTTAGAAGTTCGTTTGGTTCCTGGCTTAGAACCGCATGATGTTCTAGAAAAAATTCGGAAACAGCTAGACAAAAATGGCTTTGATAAGGTAGAATTATACTATACCTTGGGAGAGATGAGCTATCGAAGCGATATGAGTGCGCTAGCCATTCTCAACGTAATCGAGTTAGCCAAGAAATTCTATCCACAGGGCGTTTCAGTCTTGCCGACCACAGCGGGGACAGGACCGATGCATACGGTCTTTGATGCCCTAGAGGTACCCATGGTTGCCTTTGGTCTAGGGAATGCCAATAGCCGAGACCACGGTGGAGATGAAAACGTGCGAATCGCCGATTACTACACCCATATTGAATTAGTAGAGGAGCTGATTAGAAGCTATGAGTAGAGATATTATCAAGTTAGATCAGATTGATGTGACTTTTCACCAAAAGAAGAGAACCATCACAGCGGTCAAGGATGTGACTATTCACATCCAAGAAGGGGATATCTACGGAATCGTTGGATATTCTGGAGCAGGGAAATCAACCCTTGTACGGGTGATTAACCTCTTGCAAAAGCCGTCTGCTGGGAAAATTACCATTGATAACGATGTTATTTTTAACGGCAGAGTGACCCTGACAGCAGAGCAGTTACGTCGGAAACGTCAAGATATCGGGATGATTTTCCAGCATTTCAACCTGATGAGTCAAAAGACAGCAGAGGAAAATGTGGCCTTTGCCCTCAAACATTCTGGACTCAGCAAGGAAGAAAAGAAAGCTAAAGTAGCTAAGTTGTTGGACTTGGTTGGCTTGGCGGATCGTGCTGAAAACTACCCTTCACAACTATCTGGAGGTCAAAAACAGCGTGTTGCCATTGCGCGTGCCTTGGCCAATGATCCAAAAATCTTGATTTCAGATGAGTCAACTTCTGCCCTTGACCCTAAGACAACCAAGCAGATTTTGTCCTTGTTGCAAGATTTGAACCAAAAATTAGGTTTGACGGTTGTCTTGATTACGCATGAGATGCAGATTGTCAAAGATATTGCCAACCGTGTGGCAGTTATGCAGGATGGTCGTTTGATTGAAGAGGGCAGTGTCCTTGAAATCTTCTCAGACCCTAAACAACCTTTGACCCAGGACTTTATCTCAACAGCTACAGGTATTGATGAAGCCATGGTCAAGATTGAGAAGCAAGAAATCGTAGAGCACTTATCTGAGAACAGTATCTTAGTGCAGCTCAAGTATGCAGGGGCTTCGACAGACGAACCACTTTTGAATGAATTGTACAAACATTACCAAGTAACGGCTAATATCCTCTATGGAAATATCGAAATTCTCGATGGTACTCCTGTTGGAGAATTGGTTGTGGTCTTGTCAGGTGAAAAAGTATCGCTAGCAGGTGCTCAAGATGCCATCCGTCAGGCTGGCGTCCAGCTAAAAGTATTGAAGGGAGGACAGTAAGATGGAATCATTGATTCAAACCTATTTACCAAATGTCTATAAAATGGGCTGGGCTGGTCAGGCAGGCTGGGGAACAGCCATTTACCTAACTCTTTATATGACAGTTCTTTCCTTTATTATCGGAGGGTTCTTGGGGTTGGTAGCAGGTCTTTTCCTTGTCTTGACAGCGCCAGGTGGTGTCTTGGAAAATAAGGTTATCTTCTGGATTTTAGACAAGATTACCTCTATTTTCCGTGCGGTACCATTTATCATCCTCTTGGCAATCATGTCGCCACTCTCTCACTTGATTGTGAAGACGAGCATCGGGCCAAATGCAGCTCTTGTGCCACTTTCATTTGCAGTCTTTGCCTTCTTTGCCCGTCAGGTACAGGTTGTCTTGGCTGAACTAGATGGCGGTGTTATTGAGGCTGCTCAAGCGAGCGGGGCGACCTTCTGGGACATCGTGGGTGTTTACCTATCAGAAGGTCTTCCTGATTTGATTCGTGTGACGACTGTGACCTTGATTTCCCTTGTTGGGGAAACAGCTATGGCCGGTGCGGTTGGTGCTGGTGGTATCGGTAACGTAGCCATTGCCTATGGATTTAATCGTTACAACCACGATGTGACTATCTTGGCAACCATTATTATCATTTTGATTATCTTTACAATCCAGTTCTTGGGAGATTTCTTGACCAAGAAATTGAGTCATAAATAAATGGAAGGAGTTCAACGCGACTCCTTTTTGTTTTCTCACCGAAATGCAAGAAGGATAAAGCTTCTTTTTAGAAATATGCTATAATAAACAAAGGTCCCCAATTAGCAAATCAGAAAGTTTGCTGTAGAAGGGATGATAATGTAAAGGAGTTTGGCTGGTATGAATTATTTCGAGGGGAATGAGTTTTTCCTTCTCTTATTTGTAGTTTTACTGATTGGTTTTGTGGTAAATTTTTTTGAAAAACGTAAAGACTACTATATTTTGGCGCTCTCCCTCTTATTTGCAGGAGCTATCTATGGTAAGAGTCGAGCGATGATTGTCTATTTGCTTGCCTTTATCGTCTACCAGTATTATCTGGTTTTTCTAGCACAGCGGATAGAGGCAAAGTGGCTGAAACCACTGGTTTTCCTTTCCATTCTTCCTTTGGTGATCAATAAAGTCTTTGCTCTGACTTCTCTGCATTTGTTGGCCTTTATTGGAATTTCCTACATGTCCTTTAAGACCATTCAGATCATGCTAGAAATATCGGATGGCTTAATCAAAGAAAAAATCACTGTAAAAGATTATCTACAGTTTTTGCTCTTTTTTCCAACAGTTAGTGCTGGTCCAATTGATCGGAGTAGGAGATTTTTAAAAGAGATAAACGAGGTCATGCCCCGAAAAGAGTATCTAGAGTTAGCAGGGGACGGTGTATATCGTATCGTTCTAGGCCTCCTTTACAAGATTGTTTTATCAACCTATGTTTACCAGATTTTACTCGCTCTAAATAATACGGACATAGTCGTTTACTCAATCAAGTATATGTACCTCTATACCTTGTATCTGTTCTTTGACTTTGCAGGCTATAGTCTAATGGCCGTTGGAAGTAGTAATATTCTAGGTATTCAGACACCGATGAACTTTAACAAACCTTTCTTGAGTGTCGATATCAAAGATTTCTGGACCAGATGGCATATCACCTTGTCGACCTGGTTGAGAGATTTTGTATTTTCAAGAGTATTGATGCAGGTTATCAGGAAAAAATGGTTTAAAAATAGACTACACAATGCAACCTATGCCTATATGGTCAATATGTTGGTCATGGGTTTTTGGCATGGTCTTAGTGTAAGCTATATTGTTTATGGTTTTTACCATGGTGTCTTGATGGCTGGATTTGAAGTGTATCAAAAGAAAAGCAATTTTTATAAAAAAAATAAAAACAAGAACTGGTATAAGCTACTAAGTTGGTTTGTGACCATGAATTTGGTTATGGTTGGTTTCTTTATCTTTTCAGGTGAACCCTATAAAATCTTACTGACGATTTTAAAGAGATAAGAGATTGAAAAGAAATCGGCCAGATTGAAGGGATAGGATAAAACGAGATGATTAAATTAAAAGCATTTTTACTATCGCTTGTGCTCGTAATTGCGACGCTTGCCCTTTTAAATGTGACGTATGTCAAGAAGCTTGATGATTATTATAAAGTCAAGGATAACAGTATTCGTTATAGCACCTCGTATGAAAAGTATAAAAGTAGAGATATTATAACAAGCAATATCACCCCCAATACACTAGTTCTAATGGGTTCCTCAGAGTTGGTTGCGACGATAAATGAGGACTATCATCCAAATAAAATTTTTAACTACAACGATTTTAATATCATGCAGATTGGGACCAGTTATTCTCAAAATATCATTCAAGCCTCTACTTTAGCCTCTATTGAAGGATCTATGAGCAAGCGAAAAGTAGCTATAGTAGAGTCTGTTCAGTGGTTTGAAAAAGATGGGACTCATCAAGATGCCTTTTTGAACAAGGCTTCTCAGGAACATATTTTTCACATGCTAGATAATGACAAGATTAGTAAAGAAACGAAAGAAAAACTAATCAATCGCATTATCGAGATTACCAAGGGGAACAAGCAACAAAATGACATCTACAAAAAATACAAAAGTTATTTCATAGATGGAAAAGGAACCATTGTTGATAAAAAACTATTAGAGTTTGAGAACGCGATGTATTCCTTTAAGCTCAAACAGACTTTTTATCAAAAACATGCCAAATCAGATTATCCTTTACTAGGAGACAAAACCCCAGACTATGATTGGCAGAAGATGACGGATCAGTTTGTGGAAGAGGTCAAAAAGAAAACAGACAATAATGACTATGCTGTTGATAATAACTACTACAATACTTACTTAAAAGATCGCTATGCATCATTGAGAGATTCTAATAAAGATTTGAGCTATCTGGAGTCACCAGAATATTCAGATATGGAACTCTTCTTGACAGTTGCCAAAGAATTGGGCATTGAAGTTGAGGTTATTATTTTCCCAGTAAACGGGAAATGGAATGACTACACTGGTGTCTCAAGAGAGATGCGAGAAAAAACTTATAAAAAAATAGAAGATGTCGCAAAAAGCCATGGTGTAACCGTATTAAACTATGGAAACAGAGAGTATGATGATTACTTTTTATTTGACGTGATGCACGTTGGAGTGAAAGGATGGATGGAAGTTGAAAAAGAACTTTACAAATTTGCAAACCAAGCTAACTAACACTCATCGATTAATCTTGTGGACACTATTTTTCTATACGGTCATCTTGAGTATCGTGATCTACTGTTTTGTGACCGATTTTTCGAATATTCAAGAATTTATCTATAGTGAATTTTAAGATTGTATACAAAAAGGTCCTGGAGCTAGGCATTGCTAGTCTTCAGGGCTTTTACCTTATAGTTTATCAGCTATTTTTTGACTTAGAAATTGCCCAACCACAGCCCCAATCAAGGCACCTAGGAGGATGCTTGAAACAAAGAGAAGGATTTTGTCCAACTCTGGAGCGACCATGATACGGTCAATGTATTCTTGGGATTTCCCACGCGCAAGTAAGGTAGCCACGTAAGCTTTGGGACGGATCCACATGAGGAAGATAGGGCCACTTGTGCTAAAAGCAAAGACGAGGAAGGAGAGGGTGTTTTTGATTCGGTCTTTGTAGTTTCCGAGACGAGCGATGGCATCTGCTGCAAGACCACAAGCGAGTCCTGGGAGAAAGGCACCAGCGCCATGCTTGCTAGCTAGGAAGAAAAGTGCCATAAAAAGTCCTAGAGTGGTGATAGCGCCAAAACGAGGGACCTTCGTCAAAAGAAGCATATAGACACTGCCGCCGACAAGGGCAGAAAAGGCAGGTGCGTAGAACATATTGCCTGTTTGATCGACCAGGTGTCCTAGGAAGACTCCAATCCCTACACAGAGAAAGTAGAGGACGGTGGCCAAGAGGGTGGTTAAGATATTTTTCTTCATGAGAATCTCCTTGATGCGAATTAACAAAACCAATTGTATCACGCTTTTTGAGGATTGTAAATGGGAGTTCTATATTTTTGAAAACGCTTGAAATATGATATAATAGTTACATCGTTAGTTTAAGGAGAGTAGCATGGGAAAATTTCTAGAATTCGTCTTTAATCGTATCTTTTTGGGAATGATGGCGACGGCTTATTTCTGGCTATTAACACTAGCAGGAGGAGTGGTATTTGGTTTGGCACCAGCTAGTGCAACTCTTATGAGTTTGTATGGGGAGCATGGTTATACCTATCGAGCCTACCATTTGAAGGAAGCTTGGGAATTGTATAAGAGCAATTTTGTCAAGAGTAATCTGGCTTTCTATAGTTTTGTGTTTGTGGATCTTGTCCTAGTTTATGGTTTATACCTTCTAGTTCAATTGCCCCACCAGACGATTTTCCACCTCTTGGCGACCTTTCTCAATGTCCTTGTAGTTGCTCTTGTCTTTCTAGCCTATACTGTTTCCTTGAAACTTCAGGTGTACTTTGATTTATCCTACCAAAATACCTTGAAACTGTCCCTTATAGGGATTTTTATGAGCTTACCTGCGATTGCCAAGGTTTTACTCGGGTCTGCTCTCCTTGTAGGAGTTGGTTATTATATGCCTGCCTTGCTTTTTTTTGTAGGAATTGGAATGTGGCATTTCTTTATCAGTGATATGTTGGAACCTATTTATGAAAGTATCCATGAAAAATTGGCGACAAAATAGAATGAAGCAGTTTTGGCTTCACTCTCTTTTACGGATTTATAGTTTGGTCATGATCGTGGTCATTGCCAGTTTTGCGATTATGCTATCGTATGCTGACTGGGATTCACGTGAGAAAGAGGCCCAACGGGTTGCAGAACGTGTGACCACTCGGACAGTGAGTGAAGTGGAATACTATCACAGAGAGTCAACCCAACTTGCTCAGTCTTTGGTTGAAAATCAGGCCCGTATCGAAGGAATTTACAAGTATTTCAGTCTCAGCACACCAGACTATTTCTATTGGCAATTAGAGCGTAAAACTTCGCCTTATATCTCTGTTTCCCTGTATGAAAATATTGATGACCTCTATGTTCGGAATGATTTTGTGACTGGAGTGGCTATTGTTCTTCAGGACTACAAGGAAGTCTATGTTTCGACTAGAGAAAAACGCAGTGGAGAGAAAATTCCTGCGGAGGATTTTAAGCCAACAGCCAATAGTTTTGCCATTCCTGTTTCCGATCCTGTGTCTGACAAGGATTTAGGAGTGATCTATATCTCCCTATCCCCAGATGTTTTACATGGCGCTATTGACAATACTCGGGGTCATATCCCAATGGCTGTAACAGTAACTTCGCCTTTTGAGACTGAGATGTTCCATATTGGGGAGAAGGTCTCAGCCGAGCGAGAAAACTGGTTTGTAGGTGTCACCTCTCACGGTTATCAGGTTCGAGTTGCTGTTCCTAAAAATTTTGTTCTTACAGGAACTTTGACGAGTTCAGCTGTCATTATTGGGCTAAGTATTCTCTTTATCATTATTTTGTACGTGACCCTTAGACAGACTTTTTCAAATTACCAAAAGCAGGTCGTAGACCTAGTAGATTCGATCGAGGTGATTGCTCAAGGGGAAGAAGGCCTTCGAATCGATACCTCTGAAAAAGACCAAGAGTTGCTTCTCATTGCAGAAACAACCAATGATATGTTGGATCGCCTGGAAAAAAATATTCACGATATCTATCAGCTAGAGCTCAGCCAAAAGGATGCCAATATGCGAGCCCTACAGGCTCAAATCAATCCTCACTTTATGTACAATACTTTGGAGTTTTTACGGATGTATGCCGTCATGCAAAGTCAGGATGAACTGGCAGATATTATCTATGAATTTAGTAGCTTGTTACGCAACAATATCTCCGACGAGCGGGAAACGACCTTGAAGCAGGAGTTGGAATTTTGCCGAAAATATAGCTATCTCTGTATGGTGCGTTATCCTAAATCCATTGCCTATGGTTTCAAGATTGCACCAGAATTGGAAGAAATGAGAATTCCAAAATTTACACTCCAACCATTAGTAGAAAACTACTTTGCCCATGGTGTTGACCATCGCAGAACAGATAATGTCATCAGTATCAAAGCCTTGAAGGGCCAAGGATTCGTTGAAATCCTAGTAGTAGATAATGGTCGGGGAATGTCCGCTGAGAAACTAGCTGCCTTGCAAGAAAAATTAACTCAGCGAAGTTTTGAACACGAAGCAAGCTATAGTGGAGAGCGGCAATCAATTGGAATAGTAAATGTACACGAACGCTTTGTTCTCTACTTTGGGGATCGCTACCAAATCAGTGTAGAGTCAGCTGAGCAAGAAGGTGTTCGTTACCATATCATCATCCAGGATGAATAGAAAGGGTAGAAATGTATAAAGTTTTATTAGTAGACGATGAGTACATGGTGACAGAGGGGCTCAAGCGATTAATCCCCTTTGAAAAATGGGATATGCAAGTCGTCGCAACAGCTAATCACGCAGATGATGCTTTGGACTATATTAAGAAAAATCCAGTAGATGTGGTCATTTCCGATGTCAACATGCCAGATAAGACCGGACTTGAGATGATTAGGGAAATGAAAGAGCTACTTCCAGATACCTATTATATCTTGCTGTCTGGTTATCAGGAGTTTGAGTACGTTAAAAAAGCCATGAACCTTAGTGTCGTGGATTATCTGGTCAAGCCAGTAGACAAGGTGGAGTTGGGCAATTTATTAGAAAAAATTGCGCAACAGCTTCAGGAAAAGGTGGAGCAAAGTCAGACCCTCAGTCAAGAATTGGATGAGACAGGATTTACGAACTACCTGTCAGGTAAAGACAGCTGGTGGATTGGTCTATCCAAGGAAAAGCAGGGTTCTTTTACCATTCCTTACTATGTTTTGGGGCAAGACTGGCAGATTTTCATCTCTGATCAACCGCTCGATGGCATCGTCGTGACACCATTTGAAGCACCCTACCAGCAGTCCTTTGAGAATTGGAAGATTAACGCTGAAAAAGCCCTTTTCTACGGTTCAGTCAATCTAGAAAAATCCGAGAGTTTGTTTGCTTATTACGAGCCGATTTATCGGGTGATTATCCAAGGGAATATCAATCAAATCATCGAAGAATTAACCTTGCTAGAGAAGGTCGTCTTGGAGAATACCCCGCGCGTGGCTATCACGAAGCAGCTCTTCACCCAGTTTGTCATGGATGTCTTTCATTTGTTTGAACACCTAAAAGCAGATGATATGACCGAGATAGTCAAAGCTATCCATGCCATTAACACCTTTGAAGAATTGGTTGCCTATATCAAAGAAACCTTGACCAAGTTCTTTGGCCAGTACCGCATGAATGAAAATGTGGTGAGCGTTCTGGAGGTGATTGGGCGTGATTATCAGAAAGAGCTCTCACTTAAGGATATTAGCAAGGATCTCTTTATCAATCCTGTCTATCTCGGTCAGCTGATCAAGAGGGAAACCAACTCAACCTTTGCGGAATTGCTCAATAAACAGCGAATTAAGGCAGCGCAGCAACTCTTACTTTCGACCAGTGATAGTATCGAAGATATTTGCTATGCAGTTGGCTATAGTAATGTTGGATATTTCTATAAGGTTTTCCGTAAATTGTGCGGAAAATCACCGAAAGCTTATCGGAAACAAGTTGAAACCAGCTTGTAAAAGTTGTATTCCTGTACAAAAAATGCTATAATGTTCAAAATATCTTATGGAGGAAAACATGAAAAAGAATCCTATTTATCTTTGGGTCTTGTTAGTCCTATCAGCCCTCATTTCATCTATGTCATTATTTGGAATCTTGAGTCCATTGCCAAGTAAAGATGTGCTTCGTGCGAGCCTGGCGAATAGCGGGACGCTTACTGCCCAGCAATTAGAAGACACAGTCAACTATACTTACCAAGTAACAGCGTCATCACACTCTATTTTTAATACGTTGTTGATTGTCTTATCTGCAATTCTAGTTGTAGTAGCCTTTGTATTTCTCCTACGTAAAAATGTGCAATTCGCAAACTATGCTTATATTGGCTATGTTCTACTAGCGATTGTTGGTTTGGTTTATAGCTATATGAACGTTCAAGATGCGGTTCAATTAATCAAAGATACTACTCTCGGCTTAGGAATGGGAGCATTAGCACAAGGAACGAATATTTTGTTCATCATTATCAATGTTCTCTTTTTAGCCTTAGTCTTTTACAAGATGTGGCGCCAACAAAAAGATTTGGCTGAAGAAGCCGGAGCAGAGGAAGTTGCCTAAGTATTGACAAAAGAGAACTATCAAGTTACAATCTTGGTAGTTCTTTTACTATCCAAAAATAAAAATCGAGGTCAATATGAAAAAAATATCCTTAGTTTATATCAGTTTGAGCGGAAATACAGAGAGTTTTGTAACCCGACTTAAGGACTATCTCTTGTCCCAGCACGAAGGAATTGAGGTCCAAAAGATCCATATCAAGGATTTGGTCAAGGAAGGGAAAGATTTCTTTGAGATGGATCATCCTTATGTCGCCTTTTTACCCACCTATTTAGAAGGTGGGAATGGGGTCGACAACGGCGATGTTGAGATTCTGACAACTCCAGTGGGTGATTTTATCGCCTATGGAGACAATGCTAGTAAGTGTTTTGGGGTAGTGGGATCTGGTAATCGCAATTTTAACAATCAATACTGCCTGACAGCCAAGCAGTATAGCCAGCGCTTTGGCTTCCCGGTCCTAGCAGACTTTGAAATGCGTGGTATGCTGGGAGATATTAAAAAAGTCGCAGCAATTATTGCGGATTTGTATGAGTTAGAAACAGAAAAATAAAGTAGTACTGAGGGGCAGCTGAGATTTTCAACTGCCTTTGAGTATGCAAAAAGCACCCTGTAAGGGTGCCATTTTGTAAACTATCCTGCTTTTCCGATGGCAAGTGCATAGATAAAGAAAATAGCAAAGCCAAAGAGGAAAATCAATCCTGCGATAGCGAGGAGTTTTAGCCAAGAAGGAAGATTTTTATTCTCACGTGTCACCAATACATAGTTCAAGAGAGCGAAGAATGGTGTTGTCAGGAAAGAACCGATCATGGCAAAGCGAAGCATGGTGGAAACTTGTCCAGCAAAGAACTTGATGATGACGATACCAATGATAGCGGTAATGGTCATCCAGATGTTCAAAGATTTGCGAGTATCCTCTTTTTGACGAATCAAGAGTCGTAGCGATTCCTGATTGACACGAGAGTAGCCATCGATAACGGTGATGACCGTTCCAAAGATACAGAGAAAGGCGATAAAGGTAATCAAATAACGAGACCATTCTCCAAGAACAGAGGCATACATACCCACAAACTGAGAAATGTACTTGGCTGAAGCGGCTTCAACTGCTTGTCCTGTAGGATACTGAATAAGCGCTCCTAGTGCCACGAAGAATACAGCTAGGATAGCAGTTCCAATGTAACCAATGTTAAAGTCGAAAAGGGCGTCCTCTGTATTAAAGTTGACAGTCTTTTTCTTTTCAGCAGACCAGAGTGAATTGATGGCTGAAATTTCAATAGGAGCAGGCATCCATCCTAAGAGGGAAACGATGAAAGGGAGGGCCGCCATTTGCCAAGGTGTCTTTTCGACAAAATCAGAGCTGTATTCTGGATGCTTAATTGCTGCAATGATAACTGCAAGAACTGTTGCAATGGTCAAAGCAGACATGATCCATTTTGCCATACCATCCAATAGTTTATAGCCACCAAAGAGTAGCATGGCCCAAATGACTGCAACAAGGATAAGGGACCATTGAGTGATACTAAGACCAATCATTGGGAAGGCGCTAGCGATGATAGCTGAGCAAAGGATAGCGACTCCAGCTGTATTAACCATAGCAGAGAAGACATTGAGGACAAAGAAAATCCAGAGATAGAGTTTCCCTTTTTCGGCGTAGCCTTCTACCAAGGTCTTGCCAGTGTCGGCAGTATATTCGGCACCAAAACGGAAAAATGGATATTTAAAAACATTGGCCAAGATAACCAAGAGGAGTAGTGACCAACCATAAGAACCACCAGCTTGAGTGGAGGATACGATATGAGAACCTCCAACGGCGGCAGAAGCCATTAGGATTCCTGGCCCCATTGCCTTTAGTTTGCTTGCCCAGGTTGACTAATTTGATAACGTAACTTGTGACATAATAAACACTCCTATTTTTGAATTTTCAGAATAATCTGAATAGATAGCTACTATTCTACAAAAAACTTAAAGGAAATGCAAGAATATTTTGAAAAAATATAGAAAATTACAGAAAACTTTACATGTACTGATGAAATTTCTCCAAGGAGAATATAGTTAAGGCTAAAAAAGTCCGAGAAGAAAGCTTCTCGGATTTTGATTATTTCAATTGATCTGTAACGTCTTTTGAGAGCAACATTCCCAGATGGTAAGTTTTATTGATATGTGCAATGACATCATTGATATTTTCAGTCGTGTGAATTTTCTCTTTGATGTCAGACCTAAATGTCTCGTCCTTCAAGAGTTGCTCTTGGTAGAGTCTTTGAAGTCTTTCCTTCTCGTACTTATTGAGCAGAAAAAGGAAAACCAAGCTAAGTACAACGAGGATATAAGCATATTGGCTCATAAGGAATCTCCCAGTGTGATAAAGAAATAGTAAAAGTGAATAAATTATTTCATTGAACAGCTGCAAGGCCGAACAAAATATAAATGTTATTTTGCCTCAATCTTTCAGATTGCTTTCAAGTAATTTAAAAGATTACGACATGAGCCTAACCAAATCGATATTATTTGGTTAGGTGAATTAGTGAAGCAGTTAGCTAGTCCGCATATAGCGGCTAGCGTCTAACAATTAGGAACTTTAGTTCCAATTGTTAGTACTGAATCACATCTTCTCCGGCGCTTCTACTCCGAGCAAACGAAGAGCTTCTTTGAGGACGACTGCGGTTGCGTAGCTGAGGGCCAGACGACTGTCGCGCTCAGGACTTTCATCTAGGATACGTGTATGTGCATAATATTTGTTAAATGCTTGAGCCAAACCAATCGCAAATTTCGCAATGATAGAAGGTTCAAAGTTATCTGCTGCACGATTGATAATACGTGGGAAGTCTTGGATGAGCTTGATGATTTCCCAGCTTTCAGCATCATTCAGGCTATAGTTGCTAGCTGTATCTGGTTTGAAATCGGCTTTGCGCAAGATAGATTGGATACGAGCGTAGGCGTATTGAACGTAAGGTCCAGTTTCTCCTTCAAAGGATACCATAGCTTCAAGGTCGAAGTCATATCCATTTGTACGGTCGGTCTTAAGATCATAGAACTTGATAGCCCCAACTCCAACAGCGTGGGCAACCTGGTCTTTATTTTCTAACTCAGGATTTTTCGCTTCGATTTGGGCCTTGGCACGACTAACAGCCTCTGCAATAGTAGGCTCTAGTAAGATGACATTTCCTTTACGAGTAGAGAGTTTTTTCCCTTCTTTTGTTACCAATCCAAACGGAACATGGACAATGTCTTGGCTCCAATCGTAGCCCATCTCTTGTAGTACTGCCTTGAGTTGTTTGAAGTGGGCAGATTGCTCTTGACCAACAACATAGATGGATTTTGCAAATTGGTATTCCTTTTTACGGTAGAGGGCTGCAGCCAAGTCACGTGTGATATAGAGAGTTGCACCATCAGATTTTTTGATAAGGGCTGGATGTTCAATTCCATATTTCTCAAGATTGACAACTTGAGCCCCTTCTGACTCAACAAGAAGTCCTTTTTCAGCGAAAATATCTACAACAGCATCCATCTTATCGTTGTAGAAGGCTTCTCCGTTGTAGCTGTCAAATTCGACTTGCAGTTCATTGTAAAGGCGGTTGAATTCCACTAAACTTTCATCACGGAACCATTGCCAGAGAGCGAGGGCTTCCTCGTCTCCATTCTCCAGTTTGCGGAACCATTCGCGTGCTTCTTCATCCAAGCTAGGGTCTTTTTCAGCTTCAGCATTGATGCGAACGTAGAGTTTAAGAAGTTCATCGATTGGATGCGCTTTAACGGCTTCCTCATTTCCCCATTTCTTGTAGGCAACGATTAACATTCCAAACTGTTTGCCCCAGTCTCCCAAATGGTTGACCTTGACCGTTTGATAGCCGATTTTTTGGAAAATATGTGACAAGCTATCTCCGATAACCGTTGAGCGCAGGTGACCAATAGAAAATGGTTTAGCGATATTAGGACTAGACATGTCGATAACGATATTTTCTTGTTTGCCAATGGTTTGGTCGGCATAGTGCTCTTTTTCAGTGATAACATCCTGTAATACCTGAGCCGAAATAGCAGATTTATCAAGGAAAAAGTTGACGTAAGGTCCTGTTGCGACAACCTTTTCAAAGGCTTGACTATTGATTTTTTCAGCAATATCTGTTGCAATCATTTGAGGAGCTTTACGCTCGACCTTTGCTAGAGAAAAGGCAGGGAAGGCGATGTCTCCCATTTCTGAGTTTTTAGGTGTTTCCAGTAAATTTAAAATAGCCTCTTGATCCAGGCTATCAATGACGCTAGCCAACTCGCTAGCAATCAATTCTTTTGTATTCATAAGGGCTCCTTTTGGGCTTTTTTACTATTTTAACACAATTTACTACATTTTTTGAGAAAGAAAAGAATTTTTTTGAATTATCTAGTTTTTTTGGTATAATATAGTTATAAAATAAATGTAAAACTTGTTATAAATATTCACTTAAGAGGATAATATGAGAAAAAGAGAACGGCATCAATTGATTAAAAAGATGATCACCGAAGAAAAACTTGGGACACAAAAAGAGATTCAAGATCGTTTAGAAGCTCGTAATGTTTATGTGACACAAACGACTTTGTCGCGTGATTTGCGTGAAATCGGCTTGACCAAGGTTAAGAAAAATGATATGGTGTATTATGTACTAGCAAATGAGACAGATAAGATTGATTTAGTTGAGTTTTTGTCTCATCATTTAGAAGGAGTTGCAAGAGCTGAGTTCACCTTGGTACTTCATACCAAACTTGGGGAAGCTGCAGTCTTAGCAAACATTGTAGATGCAAACAAGGATGAATGGATTTTAGGAACGGTTGCTGGTGCTAATACCTTATTGGTTATTTGTCGAGACCAGCACGTTGCCAAGCTGATGGAAGATCGTTTGCTAGATTTGATGAAAGATAAATAAGGTCTTGGGAGTTGCTCTCAAGACTTATTTTTAGCAAGGAGAGACGGAAAATGGCAATAGAAAAGCTATCACCCGGCATGCAACAGTATGTGGATATTAAGAAACAATACCCAGATGCTTTTTTGCTTTTTCGGATGGGTGATTTTTACGAGTTGTTCTATGAAGATGCAATTAATGCAGCACAGATTTTAGAAATTTCCTTAACGAGTCGGAATAAAAATGCAGAAAATCCGATACCCATGGCGGGTGTCCCCTATCATTCTGCCCAGCAGTACATCGATGTTCTGATTGAGCAGGGCTATAAAGTTGCCATTGCAGAACAGATGGAAGATCCCAAACAAGCGGTTGGTGTTGTCAAGCGAGAGGTGGTCCAGGTCATCACACCTGGAACGGTCGTTGATAGCAGTAAGCCGGATAGTCAGAATAATTTCTTGGTTGCCTTAGATCGTGATGGCAATCAGTTTGGTCTGGCTTATATGGATCTGGTGACAGGTGATTTTTATGTGACAGGTTTATTGGATTTCACTCTCGTTTGTGGGGAAATCCGTAACCTCAAGGCGCGAGAAGTGGTGCTGGGTTATGACTTGTCTGAGGAAGAAGAACAAATCCTCAGTCGTCAGATGAATTTGTTGCTTTCCTATGAGAAGGAAGGCTTTGAGGATATTCATTTACTGGATCCACGACTGGCAGCTGTGGAGCAAGCAGCAGCTAGTAAGCTCCTCCAGTATGTTCATCGGACCCAGATGCGGGAATTGAACCACCTCAAACCAGTTATTCGCTATGAAATCAAAGATTTCTTGCAGATGGATTATGCGACCAAGGCTAGTCTGGATTTGGTTGAGAATGCCCGTTCAGGTAAGAAGCAAGGGAGTCTTTTCTGGCTTTTGGATGAAACCAAAACGGCTATGGGTATGCGTCTCTTGCGTTCTTGGATTCATCGTCCCTTGATTGATAAGGAACGAATCATCCAACGTCAAGAGGTGGTGCAGGTCTTTCTTGACCATTTCTTTGAGCGTAGTGATTTAACGGACAGTCTCAAGGGTGTTTATGATATCGAACGTTTGGCTAGTCGGGTTTCTTTTGGCAAGACCAATCCCAAGGATCTCTTGCAATTGGCGACCACCTTATCCAGTGTACCACGGATTCGTGCGATTTTAGAAGGCATGGAGCAACCTGCCCTGGCCTATCTTATCAAACAGTTAGATGCCATTCCAGAGTTAGAGAGCTTGATTAGTGCTGCCATTGCTCCTGAAGCTCCTCATGTGATTACGGAAGGTGGCATTATCCGTACAGGATTTGATGAGACCTTAGACAAGTACCGTCGTGTGCTCAGAGAAGGGACTAGCTGGATTGCTGAGATTGAGGCTAAGGAGCGGGAAAACTCTGGCATCAGCACGCTTAAGATTGACTACAATAAAAAGGACGGCTACTATTTCCATGTGACTAATTCGCAACTGGGAAATGTGCCAGCCCACTTTTTCCGCAAGGCAACGCTGAAAAACTCGGAACGCTTTGGGACTGAGGAATTGGCCCGTATCGAGGGAGATATGCTGGAGGCGCGTGAGAAGTCAGCCAACCTAGAGTATGAAATCTTTATGCGCATCCGTGAGGAAGTCAGCAAGTACATCCAGCGTTTGCAGGCTCTAGCCCAAGGAATTGCAACGGTTGATGTCTTGCAAAGTCTCGCAGTTGTGGCTGAAACACAGCATTTGATCCGACCTGAGTTTGGGGATGATTCACAAATCGATATCCAAAAGGGACGCCATGCTGTCGTCGAAAAGGTCATGGGAGCTCAGACCTACATTCCAAACAGTATCCAGATGGCAGAAGATACCAGTATTCAGCTAATTACAGGGCCCAACATGAGTGGGAAGTCAACCTACATGCGCCAGCTAGCTATGACGGCGGTTATGGCCCAGCTAGGCTCGTATGTGCCGGCAGAAAGTGCGCATTTGCCTATCTTCGATGCTATCTTTACCCGTATCGGAGCAGCAGATGACTTGGTTTCAGGTCAATCAACCTTTATGGTGGAGATGATGGAGGCCAACAATGCCATTTCGCATGCGACCAAGGACTCCTTGATTCTCTTCGATGAATTGGGACGGGGAACGGCAACTTATGACGGGATGGCTCTGGCCCAGTCCATCATCGAATACATTCATGAACATATCGGAGCCAAGACCCTCTTTGCGACCCACTACCATGAGTTGACCAGTCTGGAGTCCAGTTTGGAACACTTGGTTAATGTCCATGTGGCAACCTTGGAGCAGAATGGGCAGGTCACCTTCCTTCACAAGATCGAACCAGGACCAGCTGACAAATCCTACGGTATCCACGTTGCTAAGATTGCTGGTTTACCAGAAGAACTTTTAGCAAGGGCGGATAAGATATTGACTCAACTGGAGAATCAAGGGACGGAAAGTCCTGCTCCAATGAGACAAACAAGTGCTGTTACTGAACAGATGTCACTCTTTGACGCGCCTGCAGAGCATCCTATCCTAGCAGAATTAGCTAAACTGGATGTGTACAATATGACACCTATGCAGGCTATGAATGTCTTGGTTGAGCTCAAACAAAAATTATAAAAAGGACCCCACTCATGTGTTTGTGAGTGGGATTTTTCTCTATTACTTTTTATGAGCCAAGAGTTGATTGATGTGGTCTACTTTTTTAGCTTCTCTTTTATAGAGAATAACCCAGATGATAAGGTAGACGATTGCAAACTCTGGAATGAGTTGGAGATAGAAGGTCCAGTGGAAGGGGAACCAACCAGCCAGAGTTGCTAGTGGAACAAAGCCAGCCAGCATAAGGAAGAAATGGGAAAGTGTGGCACGGAGCAAGCTCCAATCACGGCTGAATAAACGACCACCAAAGCTAAAGAGAACACCGATAGCTGACCAGATGATCATACAGTAGAGCAAGACCAAGGCACCGTGAACCTGATGTTGAGCCATCGCTTGGCCGATAAGAGACTCGGGGCTTAGTGGGGTATAGGTATTTGGTGCATAAATGAGTGAAAAGAGGATAGAGAGGATGAGGCCGATAAGTACACCAGCGGCTGCATCGTGAAAGATTTGTTTTTTCATAGTTCTAATTTCTCCTTGATGGTTTTTAGGTAACGGCGTGAAGAGTAGGTGAAGCTTTCGTTTTTTAAGAAAATTTCAACCAGACCATTGGGCGTGAGCTTGAGATGAGAGATAGCGTCAATATTAACGATTTCTGATTGGGAAATTTGGATAAAAGTGGTCGGCAGAATGTCAAGAACTTGATAGAGTCGTAAATCAATGCTGTAGGTCTGACTGGCAGTTTCTGCTAGAACCTTTCGATTCTCGATATAGAAGCGTTGTATCTTATAAATCTTAACTAGATAGACCTGATCATCAATCTTTCCTTTGATTGTTTCTTTTTGGTCAAGATTTTCTACGAACTCGATGACTTTCTGGACTTTTTCGGTCGGCTGAGGAGTTTGGACAATCAGCTTTTCCTCCTCGTAAGTCTCCTTAATCTGTAGTTCTACTTTCATAAATTTCCCTCCTTTTCAGTTATACAAGGTTGTGATCACTTCCTGTACACCTTTATTAATACTCTTCAAAAATCAAATTCAAACCACGTCAGCGTCGTCTTGCCGTACAAAAGTACTGTCTGCGCCTAGCTTTCTAGTTTGCTCTTTGATTTTTATTGAGTATACCACTATTTTACGACCCATGGCAAGAGCTTTTGTCTATGTGGAGAGGTTTGGAGTCTATGTGGTATTTGCTTTTTCTGATAGTATCTGAAATATGGTATAATAGCACTAATCAATTTCTAGGAAAATAGATACAGAAAGGGGCTGAAAGATGTCTCATATTATTGAATTGCCAGAGGTGCTGGCAAACCAGATCGCAGCAGGAGAGGTCATTGAACGTCCTGCTAGCGTGGTCAAAGAGTTGGTAGAAAATGCCATTGACGCGGGTTCTAGCCAGATTATCATTGAGATTGAGGAAGCTGGTCTCAAGAAAATTCAAATCACCGATAATGGTCATGGAATTGCCCACGATGAGGTGGAGTTGGCCTTGCGTCGCCATGCGACCAGTAAGATAAAAAATCAGGCAGACCTCTTTCGGATTCGGACGCTTGGTTTTCGTGGTGAAGCCCTGCCTTCTATCGCTTCTGTCAGTGTGCTGACTCTGTTGACGGCGGTGGATGGTGCGAGTCATGGGACTAAGTTAGTCGCGCGTGGAGGTCAAGTTGAGGAAGTCATCCCAGCGACTAGCCCTGTAGGAACCAAAGTTTGTGTGGAAGACCTCTTTTTCAACACACCTGCCCGTCTCAAGTATATGAAGAGCCAGCAAGCGGAGCTGTCTCATATCATTGATATTGTCAACCGTCTGGGCTTGGCTCATCCCGAGATTTCTTTTAGTTTAATCAGTGATGGCAAGGAAATGACGCGGACAGCAGGGACTGGTCAACTGCGTCAAGCCATCGCAGGGATTTACGGTTTGGTGAGTGCTAAGAAGATGATTGAAATTGAGAACTCTGACTTAGATTTCGAAATTACAGGTTTTGTGTCTCTGCCTGAGTTAACCCGAGCAAATCGCAACTATATCAGCCTCTTCATCAATGGCCGTTATATCAAGAACTTTCTACTCAACCGTGCTATTCTTGACGGTTATGGAAGCAAGCTCATGGTAGGGCGTTTTCCACTGGCTGTCATTCACATCCATATTGATCCTTATTTGGCAGATGTCAATGTGCATCCGACCAAGCAAGAAGTGCGGATTTCTAAGGAAAGAGAACTGATGGCGCTGCTTTCAGAAGCTATTTCAAATAGTCTCAAGGAACAAGCCTTGATTCCTGATGCTTTAGAAAATCTTGCCAAGTCGACCGTGCGCAATCGTCAAAAGGTAGAGCAAACTATTCTCCCACTCAAAGAAAATACGCTTTACTATGAAAAAACGGAGGTAACTAGAGCCAGTCAAGCTGAGGTGGCTGATCATCAGGTTGAATTAACTGAGGAAGGGCAGGATTTAACCTTGTTTGCCAAGGAAACCTTGGAGCAACTGACCAAGCCAGCAAAACTGCATTTTGCAGAGAGAAAGCCTGTCAGCTATGACCAACTAGATCACCCAGAGTTAGATCTTGCCAGTCTCGATAAGGCCTATGACAAGCTGGAGCGAGAAGAAGCATCCAGCTTTCCAGAGTTGGAATTTTTCGGGCAAATGCACGGGACCTATCTCTTTGCCCAAGGTCGAGATGGACTCTATATCATTGACCAGCATGCGGCTCAGGAACGGGTTAAGTACGAGGAATACCGTGAAAGCATCGGCAATGTTGACCAGAGTCAGCAACAACTTCTAGTGCCCTATATCTTTGAATTCCCAGCAGATGATGCCCTTCGTCTCAGGGAAAGAATGCCTCTCTTAGAGGAAGTGGGTGTCTTTTTAGCAGAGTACGGAGCCAACCAGTTTATCCTACGTGAACATCCTATTTGGATGGCAGAGGAAGAAATCGAGTCTGGTATCTATGAAATGTGTGATATGCTGCTCTTGACCAAGAAAGTTTCGATCAAGAAATACCGAGCAGAGTTGGCTATCATGATGTCCTGCAAGCGGTCTATCAAGGCCAACCATCGTATCGATGACCACTCAGCCAGACAGCTCCTTTATCAGCTTTCTCAATGTGACAATCCCTATAACTGTCCACATGGCCGTCCTGTTTTGGTGCATTTTACCAAGTCGGATATGGAAAAGATGTTCCGACGCATTCAGGAGAATCATACCAGCCTCCGAGAGTTGGGGAAATACTAAACCTTATAGAAAATCAAACAGCCCTAGTTATAAAACTAGAGCTGTTTTGAATTTTTGAGCTGAACTTGTGTTCCAGCAAGCAAATCAGCTGGATGACGTTTGTCCTTGCGAAGGAGTCCCATCAGCAGAAAAATCAAGAAGAGAATCCCTGCTGAGGTTGACAAGAAAATTGACAGAGCATCTGCTTGATAAGCACTACGAATAGCTCCCATATGTCCCAACTGCCAAGGGAAAAACTTGATAGCAGAGCGCAAAAGGCTGTGGGAAAGGCTCCTATGCTTGTAAATCAGCTGTAAACCTGCCCAACGCTTGCCAAAACTTCCTTTTCTATAGTCGAGCCAAGCAAAGATGATAGTTAGGGGCAGAACCGAGCTAGAAAAAGCCAGAAGTTGGCTCTGGGCTTCAGTGAATACGGGAACGCCTCCTAGAACTAGATTGTAAAAGCCCATAGCTAGTAAAAATAAAGAAATGAGGTAGCCCGAGATAAAGAGCCAGTCTCCAATCAGCTCTTTCAGACGAGTTTTGATAGGTATGGGATTGTCAGTTTTTAGTTTCATCTTTAGCACCTTCTTTCTTAAAATCATCAAGGCATATAACCTTGTCCAGATACTTTTGCTTAATCTTTAGCGCCTTGTTAATAGCAATTGCAGAAGCGATTAAGAGAACGAAGGTTAGCCAGATCAAAGCGGTGAATTCGGCTGGAAAACTAGAACCGGCTAAAAAGAGATAGATAGCCAGAGCCAATACGAAAATATAAATCACTTGCCAAAGACCAAAGGATTTAACCTCTTTATAGTAGTTGTCCTTGTCTTCCTCCAAAATCACTGCCGTTGAAGATTTTTCAGAGTTTTCATCCAGTAAGAGATAGTCAGTTGTCACTTGAAAAATCTTGCTTAATTCAATAATTTTTTCGATTTCAGGAAGTACTTGTCCAGACTCCCATTTGGAGATGCTTTGCCGAGAAACATTGATTTGTTCTGCTAGTTTTTCTTGGGACCAACCTTTTTCCTTTCTGAGCTCAAATAGTTTTTCTGCGAGTTTCATTATTCTATCCTCCTTTTTCTACTTCTATCCTAACAATTTTTACTTATTATGAGAATACAATCTCCTGTACTATTTGTCAACCAGAGGTTGCACTTGTGTTTGCAGTTTTCAGCAAAAAAATATGATATACTAGGTAAGAAAAAGCGAAGAAATTATGAAAAAGGAATGAAAGATGAAAGAATTTTTTGCCCTCCCCAAGCAAATTCAAATGCGGGAATGGATGAGCTTTGTAGCACGGATTTTAGAGAGTGCCATTACTCCTTTTATGGCCATGTACTATGTTCAATATTTTGGAGCCTTTTGGGCGGGGTTATTGATGATCACAACCAAACTCATTGGTTTTTTAGCTGGGCTGTATGGTGGACATTTGGCGGATCTTTGGGGACGTAAGAAAGTCATTGACTGGGGAAACTTTGGTCTTGCGAGTGGCTACTTTCTTGTGCTGCTGGCAAATATGCCTAATCATATTTTTCCCTTTTTGACTTTTGTCGGAATGTTGCTGGCAGAGACCGCAGGAACTTTCTCTTGGCCGGCTATTGATGCGATGATTATTGATTTGACCGACGAGCAAAATCGCCGTTTCGTTTATACGATTAGTTATTGGTTTGTCAATGTATCCGTTATGTTAGGAGCAGGGCTTGCAGGTTTCTTTTACGACCACCATTTTTTTGAGTTGCTTCTGGTTTTGACGGTGATTAGCTTCTTGAATTTTTTCCTCGCTTGGAAATATTTTTCAGAAAGCAAGCCAGCTAATCTGGTCTTTGAGCATGGTAGCAGTCCTTTGGCAACTGTGAAAAATTATGTTTCTGTTTTTCAGGACAAAATTTTCCTACTTTATACGTTAGGGACTGTATTTAATGGAGTTATCTGGTTGCAAATTGACAATTATATACCCGTTCATTTGAAAGAGTCATTCATCGCGAGTAGTATTTTCGGTATTCATATTTCAGGAGCTAAGATGCTCAGTATCATGGTTTTTATCAATACCCTGATTATTGTTTGCTTCATAACGACTGCCAATCGTTTGACCAAGGAAATGAAGATCATACCGCAGTTTTTATTGGGAAGTATTATCTTTGACTTGGGTATGCTTTTCACCATTGTCTTCAGGAGTTTCTGGGCTCTGTTTTTGCTAGCCATTCTCTATACTATGGGGGAACTCATCTGCATGCCACCAAGCCAAGTTTTGCGGGCGGAAATGATGAATGAGAATAAGCTCGGAACCTACTCAGGTTTCCTTAATATGGCGCAGCCTTTAGCGTCTATTTTAGCGGGGGCGATGATTTCTATCAGCGCTGCAACAGGTGCTGTAGGTGTTTGGCTCGTTTTTATTGTGTGTGCAGTACTTGGGTTGCTTCTTATCATCAGAGCAGCGCATTTACAAGGAATTGCAAATCAATTATAGAAAGTGAAAACTATGTACGAATATCTAAAAGGAATCATTACCAAAATCACTGCCAAATACATTGTTCTAGAGGTAAATGGTATCGGTTATATCTTGCATGTAGCTAATCCCTATGCTTACTCAGGTCAGGTCAATCAAGAAACTCAAATTTATGTGCATCAAGTTGTTCGTGAGGACACGCATCTGCTTTATGGTTTTCGTTCAGAAGATGAGAAGAAGCTCTTTCTTAGTCTAATCTCGGTCTCTGGGATTGGTCCTGTATCAGCTTTGGCTATTATCGCTGCAGATGACAATGCTGGCTTGGTTCAAGCCATCGAGACTAAGAACATCACTTACTTGACTAAGTTCCCTAAAATCGGTAAGAAAACTGCTCAGCAGATGGTGCTGGACTTGGAAGGAAAGGTAGTTGTGGCTAGCGATGACCTTCCTGCCAAGGTGGCAGTGCAAACAAGCGCTGAAAACCAAGAACTGGAAGAAGCTATGGAAGCCATGTTGGCATTGGGCTACAAGGCGACCGAGCTCAAGAAAATCAAGAAATTCTTTGAAGGAACGACGGATACAGCTGAGAACTATATCAAGTCAGCCCTTAAGATGTTGGTGAAATAGGAGAATAATATGTCAAAACGCTGTGGTTGGGTTAAAATGAACAACCCATTATATGTGGCCTATCATGATGAAGAGTGGGGCCAACCCCTTCATGATGACCGTGCTCTTTTTGAGTTGCTTTGTTTGGAAACTTACCAGTCGGGTCTATCTTGGGAAACGGTACTAAACAAACGCCAAGGATTTCGAGAAGTCTTTTACAACTACCAAGTTCAACGTGTCGCGGAAATGACAGATGGGGAGTTGGAAGCCTTGTTAGAGAATCCAGCCATCATCCGAAATCGTGCCAAGCTCTTTGCGACGCGTGCCAACGCCCAAGCATTTTTACAAATCCAGAAAACCTTTGGCTCTTTTGACACTTATCTCTGGTCCTTTATTGAGGGAAAAACGATCGTGAATGATGTTCCTGACTACCACCTAGCACCTGCTAAAACAGCCTTGTCTGAAAAGTTATCTCAAGATCTCAAAAAACGAGGCTTCAAGTTCACAGGTCCAGTCGCAGTTTTAGCTTTTCTACAAGCGGCAGGTCTGATTGACGACCACGAAAATGATTGTGAGTGGAAAAGCGGAAATAAGTGAGTGCAGGCGTCTAATTATCTGAGAATATAGAAAAAGCTGAGATGAGTTTCTCAGCTTTTTGATTATATGCTAGTAATTTTTATAGTGCAGTGAGAAATGTCAGTCCACCTAAGACAACGCCGGCTGAGTTTGGAATAATTAGTATCCAATCCTTCTTAGGTTCTTTTGTCCATCCGTAAATAACCCAAATTAAACAAGATACTGCTGCGGATAAAGGCTGAAATGGTTGAGCCTTGTTGCCTTGTAAATTGGCAAAAATTTGTGGGATGTAGGCGATAAATACAATAATCCCGATAAAGGCCCCGATTGAACCGACAATTTGATTTATTTTTTGTTTAGTCATATACACCTCCTTTAAAAAGATATCATAGAAATAAGCAAAATGCAATAAATTCAGACACAAATTGTAACGAAAATCAATACCAAAGCACAAAAATGGAGAAATTGTTTATTTTTTTGTTATCGTCAAAGCGAATGACTTGCTCTTTTGCATCCACATAAGCATAGACGCCAAAGGGCACAATGGCTCTTGGAGTTGCGTGGCCGACATTCAGATTATAGACAATCGGGATATTGCTGTCAATGATATCCAATAGTGCTTCCTTATAGTCGTCATAGAAGGCTTCATCCATAGGTTTTCCGACCAATAGTCCACTGATGACCTCAAATACCCCAGTTTCTTTCAAAGCCTGCACCATCTTTTTGAAGTTTTCCGGCTCAGGTTTTTCTTCGCTTGTTTCTAGCAAGAGAATCTTTCCTTCCCAGTCGGATAAGTCAGGGAAGAGTTTGTACTTTTGGCAGAGCTCCGTGCTGTCTGCGTATCGAGAGTTGTCAAAAATATCATAGAGAGATTCAAGGCAACCTCCGAGGATTTCTCCCTCAAACTGAGCATTTCCTTGCAACAAGTCAAAACCAGTGTTTACATGACTGATACGAGCTGTTCCCAGAGCCTTGGGACTAAAATCAGTCCGTTCCTCATACCAAACGTCGCTAGGTCGGATTTCTAAGATTCTTCCCGTCTCGATCAGTTCTTTAAAGTAGTGAAAGCTATAGGGCAACATCTCCTTGTCTAATTCACAAATGTCTGCTAGAAAGGATTGCCCATAAAAAGTCTTGACCCCTAGTTTGTGCAACATAAGGTGATTCATAGTGGTATCCGAGAAGCCAAGAAAAATCTTTGGTTTGATAACCTTTTGAAGCTGATCGTTTTCAAAAAGATAAGGTAGCAAGCGATAGGTATCATCCCCACCGATGGCGCATAGGATCATGTCGATGCTATCATCCGAAAAGGCCTGCATCAAATCCTCTGCACGTGCTTCAGGATGGTCCTTGATAAAGTCTAAGCCTTTTAGCGAATGGGGCAAAAAGACAGGATTGAGTCCCAAATCCTTGAGACGTTGGAGACCCAAATCGACTTCGTGTTTGACAAAATCCTCTCCGATAACACCGCTAGACAAACTAACAATACCAATAGTAGAAACCATATCTCATCCTCCTAGAAATAGATTGATACTCTTCGAAAATCAAATTCAAACCACGTCAGCTTATCCTTGCCGTATATATGTTACTGACCTCGTCAGTTCTATCTACAACCTCAAAGCAGTGCTTTGAGCAACCTGCGGCTAGCTTCCTAGTTTGCTCTTTGATTTTCATTGAGTATGAGCCTATTCTATCACAAAAGATGAGAGAAAACTATAAGAATCAGACTCAGAAGTTCTGTTGGATATCAAGAAAGCAAGTGAAAAGCAACCGCCTGTGCAGTTGCTTTTCGTTTTTCCAATCTCACTAGATATGAGTTACTTGATCAACTCTTGATTATAGGAGAGAGCTAAATCAATCCAGTAAGGAAGTTCTTTTTGACCTTCTATATCTAGGTCTATATAGCCATGATAAGGTCTCCCTCTCATCAATGTAGTATGAGCTCCTGTTCGGGGTAGAACTTGCTTCTCCATTTCCTTGCCAATTCTCACCATAACCAGTTCGTCCTTTCTGGAACTGACTGTAAGGACCATTTTCCCACGAATCATAAAGGCCAGGCCACCAAACAGCCTCTTTTCTTCTAGCTCTTCTTCGAAAATTTGGGGAGGAAGTTTGAGTGCTAGAATTTTTCGAATCTGCTGAGCTAAAGATTGACTATATGCCATAGCTTTTCACTTTTCTTAATAACGTGATGGGCCTGCGCTTGCGCTTCGGATATTGAAGCGTTTCTTGAGATAGAAGCGAAGGGCGAGAAGGGCTGCTCCTAGGACAGCCAAAGGCAGTGGAGCAAGGATTGGATTGAGAGTGGCTGGTAGGAAGCTTGTTGCAAAGAAGACAACCAACCAGAGAAGCATAGCAGCGAGGATGACGAGGATTGATTTCCAGAAAGGAGGGCGCTGGCTACGATCTGTGTCTGGTCCATAGTACTGGTAGACAAAGTAGTACATCAAGTAGAAGGCCACCCCTCCGACAAGTCCAACCAACAAGAGGGTAATCAACCCATAGCCAATAGCTTGGTCTGTAGAGAAGAAGTTGGTCAGAGAGCTAACCAGTGCAAAGAGACTGGTGATAAAAAGGGCTGAGTCCATAATCATGAGTTTTGGATCATCATTTTCCTTAGGATGCTCTTTTTCGTACTGTTCCTTGACTGTAAAGCTATGAGCCCAGTGGGTTGGAGCACCGTAGAGGGAACGAGCTGTTGTTCCTTTGGCTTGCTCTTCAAGGATTTTAGGAATAACTTCCTCAAAAACAGCCTTGATTTCAGCGTCTGTTTTACCATCTTTGATAAATTGTTGGGTAGCGATGTGGATAAACTCTTGGTTTTTCTTAGTTAATTTTTGTAAATCAATCTGAGACATAGGGATTCCTCTTAGAACCATTTTTTATGGATGAGATAGAGAGTGAGCGAAACACTCATAGCAAAGGCGATAAAGACGATTAACCAGAAGGCGTGTGGTTCACCGTTCAGAGGGATTTCATTATCCTTAAAGTTCATCCCATAGGCTGAGAAGATCATGGTTGGGACAGACATGACGATGGTCACGAGAGCCAGAGTTTTCATGATGTTGTTCTGGTTGTTGGAAATGATAGAGGCAAAGGTCTCTGTCATAGAGTGAAGGACATTTCCATAGATATCTGCCATCTCGATGGCCTGTTGGGTTTCAATCAGAGTGTCTTCGAGTAGGTCTTCGTCTTCTAGGTATTTCTTGATATTGCTAGTTGCGCTAGTCAATTTCTTAATCACGCGCTCGTTCGTCTTAAGTGAGGCCTTGAAATAGACGATGGTCTTTTCCAATTCCATGAGCTCGATCAGCTCTTCGTTTCGAGTAGACTTGTGAAGTTGACTTTCGATTTGTTCACTCTTACGGTCGATCGAACGAAGGGCCGTAAGGTAAAGTTCGGCGTTGCGGTAGAGAATCTGGAAGATAAAGCGTGAACGCATGAAAGTGTAGAAATTGCGCAGTCTACGGTTGATAAAGACATCGAGAACAGGTAGGGGCTCCAAGCAGGTAGTGATAATGGTCTCCTCTGTGATGATAATCCCCAGCGGAATCGTAACGTAGTAGGTACGATTGTTTCTTTCCTCTGTGATGGGAACGTCCACGATGATCAAAGTGTATTCATCTTCGATGGTAATACGGGACATTTCTTCCGCATCGAGCGGTGCTCGAAGGTCGGCAATGTCAATATCAAAGGCGTTGGCGATTTCCAGTGATTCATTTTGTGTAGGATTGACGAGGTTGATCCAAGTACCCGGTTCAAGCGTGTCGATCTCTTTAAATTCCGTTGTTGTTGAGAGAAAAACTTGTTTCATATCCCCTATCCTTTCCTACTATCTTCAGTGATTCATTTTTTGCACCGTACTATTATACTATAAAAACAGCTTTTTGGGTAATAGAATTTCACATTTTTTGGTATAATGGAAAGCAATAATGGACTAGAAAGAACAAAGATGCAAGATAAAATTGTCATTCATGGGGCACGTGCCCATAACTTAAAAAATATTGATGTGGAGATTCCGCGAGACAAGCTGGTTGTTGTGACTGGTTTGTCAGGTTCTGGGAAATCCAGTCTGGCCTTTGATACCCTCTATGCTGAGGGCCAACGTCGCTATGTAGAGAGTTTGTCAGCCTACGCTCGCCAGTTCTTGGGCAATATGGAAAAACCAGATGTGGATGCCATTGATGGCCTCAGCCCAGCTATTTCCATCGACCAGAAAACCACCAGCAAAAACCCTCGTTCGACCGTGGGAACGACGACTGAAATCAATGACTATCTGCGTCTCCTCTACGCACGTGTGGGGACGCCTTACTGTATCAACGGACACGGGGCTATCAAGGCTTCTTCTGTGGAGCAGATCGTTGATAAGGTCTTAGAATTGCCAGAACGCCAACGCTTGCAGATTTTGGCCCCTGTTATCCGCAAGAAAAAAGGACAACATAAGAGCGTCATTGAAAAGATTCAGAAAGATGGCTATGTTCGTGTCCGAGTGGATGGGGAAGTCTATGATGTGACCGAAGTGCCTGAACTGTCTAAGAGTAAGCAACACAATATCGATGTCGTGGTCGACCGTATTGTCATCAAGGAGGGCATTCGTAGCCGTCTCTTTGATTCCATTGAGGCTGCCCTTCGTATCGCAGAAGGCTATGTGATTATCGACACTATGGACGATTCTGAGTTGCTCTTTTCTGAGCATTATGCCTGTCCAGTTTGTGGTTTTACAGTACCAGAGTTAGAGCCTCGTCTCTTCTCCTTTAATGCTCCTTTTGGCTCGTGTAGTGAGTGTGACGGTTTGGGCATCAAGCTGGAGGTGGATGTTGACTTGGTGGTTCCTGATACCAGCAAAACCTTGCGTGAGGGAGCATTAGCACCTTGGAATCCTATCTCATCCAACTACTATCCAAATATGCTAGAGCAGGCCATGACAGCCTTTGGAGTGGATATGGATAAGCCTTTTGAGGACTTGTCAGAAGAAGATAAAAACTTGATTCTCTACGGGTCTGATGGCAAGGAATTCCATTTCCACTATGAAAATGAATTTGGCGGTGTGCGCGATATTGACATTCCTTTTGAGGGGGTTGTCAATAATATCAAGCGTCGTTACCATGAGACTAACAGTGACTACACCCGTACCCAGATGCGCCTCTACATGAATGAGCTGACCTGCGGAACTTGCCACGGCTATCGTCTCAATGACCAGGCTTTGTCTGTTCGTGTAGGTGGCGAGCAAGGGCCACATATCGGAGAAATTTCAGACCTATCTATCGCAGACCATTTGGAGTTGGTGAGTCAGTTGACCTTGTCTGAAAATGAAGCCATCATTGCTCGTCCTATCCTCAAGGAAATCAAGGATCGCTTGACCTTCCTCAATAATGTGGGACTTAACTATCTGACCCTATCTCGATCAGCAGGGACCCTTTCAGGTGGTGAGAGTCAGCGAATTCGCTTGGCAACCCAGATTGGGTCTAACCTATCAGGTGTCCTCTATATCCTGGATGAGCCGTCCATCGGTCTTCACCAGAGGGATAATGACCGCCTGATTGCCAGTTTGAAAAAGATGCGTGACTTGGGCAATACTCTCATCGTAGTGGAACACGATGAAGATACCATGCGCGAGGCGGATTATCTGATTGACGTTGGTCCGGGTGCGGGAGCATTTGGTGGGGAAATTGTCGCTGCAGGTACGCCTAAGCAGGTGGCCCGTAACAGTAAGTCTATCACAGGCCAGTACTTATCAGGAAAACGAGCCATTCCAGTGCCAGCAGAGCGCCGTGCCGGAAATGGTCGCTTTATCGAAGTGACGGGAGCGCGTGAGAACAACTTGCAAAATATCACTGCTCGCTTCCCATTAGGAAAATTCATTGCGGTGACAGGTGTGTCAGGTTCAGGGAAATCGACCTTAATCAACAGCATCCTCAAAAAAGCTATTGCCCAGAAGCTCAACCGCAATTCAGACAAGCCTGGTAAATTCAAGACCATCACAGGGATTGAGCATGTAGACCGTTTGATTGATATTGACCAGAGCCCCATTGGACGAACGCCGAGGTCCAACCCAGCTACCTATACGGGAGTTTTTGACGATATACGTGACCTCTTTGCCCAGACAAACGAAGCTAAGATTCGAGGCTACAAGAAGGGCCGTTTCAGTTTCAACGTCAAGGGTGGTCGTTGCGAGGCCTGCTCAGGTGACGGGATTATCAAGATCGAGATGCACTTCTTGCCAGATGTTTACGTGGCTTGTGAAGTCTGCCACGGGACTCGCTACAACAGTGAAACCCTAGAAGTCCACTATAAGGAAAAAAATATCTCGCAGGTCTTGGATATGACCGTCAACGATGCGGTGGAATTCTTCCAACATATTCCCAAGATTCAACGCAAACTCCAGACCATCAAGGATGTGGGACTGGGCTATGTAACGCTAGGGCAACCGGCTACCACCCTTTCTGGAGGAGAAGCTCAGCGTATGAAGTTGGCTAGTGAACTCCACAAACGCTCGACAGGAAAATCCTTCTATATTCTGGATGAGCCAACGACAGGGCTTCATACTGAGGATATCGCTCGCTTGCTTAAAGTTTTAGCTCGCTTTGTCGACGATGGCAATACAGTCCTCGTCATCGAGCACAATCTGGATGTTATCAAGACGGCAGACCATATCATCGATTTGGGACCTGAGGGCGGTGTCGGTGGAGGCACCATCATCGCAACAGGAACTCCAGAAGAAGTAGCGGCCAATGAAGCCAGCTACACAGGACACTATTTGAAAGGAAAGTTAGATCATGAATAAACGTGTGCAAGCATTTCTAGCTAAAATGCAAGAAAAAGAACTAGATGGTATCATCATCAACAACCTTAAAAACGTCTATTATTTGACTGGTTTTTGGGGTTCAAATGGAACAGTTTTTATCAGCCGTGACCGTCAGGTTTTGGTGACGGACTCTCGTTATATCATTGCGGCTAAGCAAGAAGTAACAGGTTTTGAGATTGTGGCTGACCGCGATGAATTGGCTGTTATTGCAGGCATTGTTAAGGATATGGGCTTGTCTCGCGTCGGTTTTGAAGACGAGATTTCGGTCTCTTATTACCACCGTATGCAGACGGCCTTTGCAGGGATTGACTTGCTTCCACAGACTCAGTTTGTTGAAACGCTTCGTATGATTAAGGATGAGAAGGAGATTGCGACTATTCGCAAGGCTTGTTCCATCTCAGACCAAGCTTTCCACGATGCACTTGACTTTATCAAACCTGGAAAGACTGAGATCGAAATTGCCAACTTCCTTGACTTCCGTATGCGTGAGCTGGGAGCATCTGGCTTGTCTTTTGATACCATTCTAGCCAGTGGTATCAACTCTTCTAAGCCCCATGCCCATCCAATGCACAAACCAGTAGAACTAGGTGAAGCCATTACCATGGACTTCGGCTGTCTCTACGACCATTATGTCAGTGATATGACACGGACCATCTACCTCAGTCATGTCAGTGACGAGCAGGCAGAGATTTACAATACGGTTCTGAAAGCCAACCAAGCCTTGATTGATCAAGCTAAGGATGGCTTAGGTTTCCGCGACTTTGACAAAATACCTCGTGATATTATCATCGAGGCAGGCTATGGCGACTACTTTACTCACGGTATTGGACACGGTATCGGACTGGATATACACGAAGAACCTTATTTTAGCCAAACTTCGAAAGAAGTCATTAAGTCTGGTATGGTCTTGACTGATGAACCGGGTATCTATATTGAAGGTAAATACGGGGTCCGTATCGAGGATGATATCCTGATTACAGATAACGGTTGCGAATTGTTGACTCTAGCGCCGAAGGAATTAATTGTTATTTAAGAAAATTAAGATAAATCATTGACTTTTATATTTTAAAGGTTTATACTGATAGACGAAAACGGTAGGTGAGGCTACCATAGGGATACGGATGACTACCGCAAAGCAGTGGAGACACTACTCGTTGGTCAACAGTCCTGGTCGCGAAGGCCAAGACTAAGCTCATTACATCGCCCTATGGAGTTAAAGCTTGAACGAAAAAACAGATAATTAGTTTTTTAATCCTGCCATTTTATGGTGGGATTTTCTACTGTTTTAGAACAAGGAAAGGAGGCAAACGATGCAAATTGACGATCATCCAGAACCGCACATACACAGCCAATCGCTGATTTGTGTCGTTCTGCCCTTATAAAGTGATTGGTCTATGTGTATGAAACACATCATTCATACAGATAGGAGAAACCAATGAAAACTACAAAAGAAAGATTAGCAGCAGCTATTCACACACATTTAAACGAAACTCTATCTTTTTATAAGACAAGTTTAACAGGCTTGACTGAGGAGCAGGTGGAGAAAAATCGTGACCTATATGGCGAAAACACCATCACTAAGGGTCAAGAAGACAGTATCCTCAAAAAGATTTACGAATCCATCATCAATCCATTTACAATCATCCTACTGGTCATCGCTATGATCTCCATGGTGACCAATGTCTGGTTGGCGAAGCCTGGACAAGAAGATCCGACGACCTCTATCATCATCGTCGTTCTCGTTCTAATCTCTGGTGGCATACGCTTTGTCCAAGAACTGCGGAGTGATAAGGCTGCGACCAATCTATCAAAAATGATTGTGAACACTGCCACAGTTATTCGCGAGGGCCAGAGTTTAGAGGTTGCAATTGAAGATTTGGTCGTTGGAGATATAGTCAAATTAAGTGCTGGGGACATGATTCCAGCAGACCTCATTTTAATTGAATCACGTGATTTCTTTGTCCAACAGTCTGGTTTGACAGGTGAAAGTGACTCGGTTGAAAAACTAGCCTTGTCAAAAATGAATCAGTCAAACTTTGATAGTCTGCTAGAAGCAGAAGCGCTCGCCTTTATGGGAACCAACGTGATATCAGGAAGTGCCAAGGCTTTGATTCTAGCGGTCGGTGATGATACCATGATGGGAGAAATCGAACAGACCCTCAATACCTATGACGAACCGACCTCTTTTGAACGGGAGATGAACAGCATCTCTTGGCTCTTGATCCGTTTGATGTTGGTCATGGTTCCCATCGTCTTTCTCTCCAATGGCTTGACAGATGGCGACTGGCTGGAAGCTGGCGTATTTGCTTTGAGTGTTGGTGTTGGATTGACACCTGAGATGCTTCCTATGATCATCACGGCCAGTTTAGCAAAAGGCTCCATTATCATGGCCAAGGAAAAAGTCGTCATCAAAAAACTCAATGCCATACAGGACCTAGGTGCTATTGATATCCTATGCACGGATAAAACCGGAACCCTTACCCAAGACGAAATTGTCCTTGAATATCCTTTGGATATACATGGAGATTTGGATTTGTCTGTGTTGAGACGGGCCTATCTCAATTCCTATTTTCAAACCGGTTTGAAAAACTTGATGGACCGTGCCATTATCAGTAGAACTGAAAAAGAAGCTAAAGAACACGCTATTCTACAAAATTTGGATACTAGCTTCCAAAAAATAGACGAATTGCCCTTTGATTTTGAACGCAGACGGATGAGTGTCATCGTCAAGGATGAGAACGAAGTTGTTAGTTTGGTAACCAAGGGTGCTCTAGAGGAAATGCTTGCGATTTCAACCCATGTGGAATATCACGGTCAGATTAGCCCTCTGACGGATGATATCCGAGTGGAAATCTTAAAAGAAGTAGATCAACTTAATCAGCAAGGCTTGCGAGTCTTGGGAGTTGCCTATAAAACAGGCCTAAAAGAAGGTTTTGCTTACTCCGTTGAAGATGAAAAAGAGATGATTCTAACAGGTTATCTTGCCTTTCTAGATCCACCAAAACCATCTGCAGCACCTGCTATCCAAGCTTTGTTAGAACACGGTGTTCAAACAAAGATTTTGACGGGAGACAATGAAAAGGTAACCCAAGCAGTTTGCGAAAAAGTTGGTCTAGACGTTGATCAAATCTTGTTGGGTTCTGATATTGACGCCATGACGGACGAAGAGTTGGCTCAAGCAGTTGAGAAGGTGACTGTCTTTGCCAAACTCTCTCCGGATCAAAAAGCACGAATCATTTTACAAATCAAATCGAATGGACATTGTGTCGGCTATATGGGAGATGGAATCAACGATGCCCCTTCTATGAAAGTGGCAGATGTGGGGATTTCTGTTGATACAGCAGTAGATATTGCCAAAGAAACGGCTGATGTCATTTTGCTAGATAAGGATTTGATGGTGCTTGAAAAAGGTCTGGTTGAAGGACGCAAAGTCTATGCCAACATGACCAAATATATCAAGATGACGGTCAGCTCTAATTTCGGGAATATTCTGTCACTCTTAGTGTCTGGTATCTTTTTACCTTTCCTCCCTATGGCTCCGATTCACTTGATTGTGTTAAACCTCGTCTACGACCTTTCTTGCATTGCCTTGCCATTTGATAATGTAGATGAAGACTTTTTGAAGCATCCCCATAAGTGGGAAGCCAAGTCTATTACTCGTTTTATGATTTGGATGGGTCCGATTTCTTCTGCCTTTGATATTTTGACCTTTATCTTACTCTATTTTGTCATTGTTCCAATGGCGACAGGTCAAGCTTATGCTCACGGAGCAGAGGCTGCAACGGGCTTTATCATCTTGTTCCAGACAGGTTGGTTCATTGAATCCATGTGGTCCCAAACCATGGTTATCCATATGCTTCGTTCAGCAAAACTTCCTTTCTTACAAAGTCGTCCATCATGGTTTGTTCTTGGAACAACCTTGCTGGCAGCTAGTTTTGTGACCTTTCTTCCCTACTCTTCAATTGCTAGCCTGCTTCATTTAACCCCTCTGGAACCAATTTATTTCCTCTTTTTGCTTTTGATCATCGTTCTCTATATGATAAGTGTTACAGTTGTAAAACGATTGTATATCAAAAAATTTAAAAGTTGGTTATAAATTGATTTTGTCAAGAAAAAAGTACGAAAATCGCGAAAAAAGTTAATTTTTTTTAAAAATAGGTCGCAAGTCGGATGTTTTTTATGGTATAATAGACTAAACTGATAGTAACATGTAGCGAAAGGGGTAGGTACATGATCAAAATTTATACAGTCTCAAGTTGTACTAGCTGTAAAAAAGCGAAAACCTGGCTCAATGCCCACCAGTTAAGTTATAAAGAACAAAATCTCGGTAAAGAAGGAATTACAAGAGAAGAGTTATTAGATATTCTAACGAAAACAGATAATGGAATTGCCAGTATCGTTTCGTCAAAAAACCGCTACGCTAAGGCACTTGGAGTTGACATCGAGGATTTGAGTGTCAATGAAGTGCTCAACTTAATCATGGAAACACCACGGATCTTAAAGAGTCCGATTCTCGTTGACGAGAAGCGCCTACAAGTCGGCTATAAAGAAGATGATATCCGTGCCTTCTTGCCACGCTCTGTCCGTAATGTAGAAAATGCAGAAGCACGTCTACGTGCAGCTCTATAAAACATCAAGGCTGGGAGTGACTCCTGGCCTTGTTTGCTCTTTTGTTTTAGAATCATGTGAGGAATTATGAAAAAGTTACTAATTGCTAGTTTTGCTCTCCTCTTTTTGCTTGCGGGATGTGGGCAAAAAAAGGAAACTCCTGCTGCTTCCACAACAGCATCTGACCCCATCCAATCCAACCTTCCCGTTTTGGACAATGCCGAAAAGAATACGGTTGTCACCAAGACCTTGCTGATGCCGAAGTCAGAAAATGGAACGCAGCAGATTCAGACCATTACTTATAAAGGCAATCAGTTTTTGACCTTGACCATCCAGCAAAAACGACCTGTCGGGGATGAACTCAAGACCTTTATCTCTGAAAATGGCCTAGAGGAGACGCAAAAAGCGCTTCTAGAAGCGGAAGAAAAGGATGAGACCATCCAAGAGGCACGCAAACTAGCAGGATTCAAACTGGAAACCAAGCTACTCAGCGAGACAGAAATCCAGACGACAACGACTTATGATTTTCAAGTATTGGATGTCAAAAAGGCATCTCAGCTGGAATATTTAAAAAATATTGGTCTTGAAAATCTCTTAAAAAACGAACCTAGCCAGTATATTGCTGATAGAGTGGCAAATGGGGCGACAGAACAATAGAAAATCCAAATTAATCGACTGACTTATTTGTAGAACGTCAGGGAATGTGCTATAATAGTACTATTCTAAGGAAAGAGGGTGTTAGAATGGGATTTACTGAAGAAACTGTACGGTTTAAATTGGATGATTCCAATAAGAAAGAAATTAGCGAAACGTTGACAGACGTCTATGCTTCTTTGAATGACAAGGGCTACAATCCGATTAACCAGATCGTCGGTTATGTATTGAGTGGTGACCCTGCCTACGTTCCTCGTTATAACAATGCGCGAAATCAAATCCGTAAGTATGAGCGTGATGAAATTGTTGAAGAATTGGTACGCTACTACCTTAAGGGACAAGGAGTCGATCTATAATCTATGAGAATTATGGGATTGGACGTCGGTTCAAAAACAGTAGGGGTGGCGATTAGCGATCCCCTAGGCTTCACCGCTCAGGGACTTGAAATCATCCAGATTAATGAGGACCAGGGCCAGTTTGGTTTTGACCGGATCAAGGAATTGGTTGACAGCTATAAGGTAGAACGCTTTGTAGTTGGTCTGCCTAAAAACATGAACAATACCAGTGGACCGCGGGTAGAAGCTAGTCAAGCCTACGGTGCCAAGCTAGAAGAACTCTTTGGTTTACCAGTAGACTATCAAGATGAGCGTCTGACGACTGTCGCTGCGGAACGTATGCTGATTGAGCAAGCAGATATCAGTCGTAACAAACGCAAGAAAGTTATTGATAAGTTGGCTGCTCAGCTGATTTTGCAAAATTATTTAGATAGAAAATTTTAAGACAGAGGAGAAACTATGTCACACGATCACAACCATGATCACGAAGAACGTGAATTGATTACACTTGTTGATGAACAAGGAAATGAAACTTTATTTGAAATCCTTTTGACCATTGATGGAAAAGAAGAATTTGGTAAAAACTATGTTCTGCTAGTGCCAGTTAACGCAGAAGAAGATGAAAATGGTGAAGTTGAAATCCAAGCTTACTCATTCATCGAAAATGAAGACGGAACAGAAGGCGAATTGCAACCAATCCCAGAAGACTCAGAAGACGAATGGAACATGATTGAAGAAGTCTTCAACAGCTTTATGGAGGAGTGATACAGTCTGGGAGACTGTATCACCCCAACTCCTAGAAACTAGAAAGAGTTGGAACATCCGGTGGATGTTTTTAGCCCTGCGCCAGAAATTAGAAACGCAGGAACGTCCGGTGGACGTTTTTAGCCCACGTTGAAATTCATAGTAGCTAGTGATTAGCTAACCAGGTAAGAGGTCGGGATTTTAGTCCCGACCTCGTTTTTT